>NZ_SZWV01000076.1:45169-83407 GCF_005280945.1 Citrobacter sp. wls718 | reverse complement strand
GGACCGCGATCTCGACAGCCGTATTGAGCTGGAAATGCGCACTGACCATAAAGAACTTTCCGAGCACCTGATGCTGGTGGACCTGGCGCGTAATGACCTGGCACGTATCTGTACCCCGGGCAGTCGCTACGTGGCCGACCTGACCAAAGTTGACCGGTATTCCTTCGTGATGCACCTGGTTTCCCGCGTGGTCGGCGAACTGCGTCATGACCTGGACGTCCTGCATGCATACCGTGCCTGTATGAACATGGGCACGCTGAGCGGTGCGCCGAAAGTGCGCGCCATGCAGCTTATCGCCGAGGCTGAAGGTCGCCGCCGCGGTAGCTATGGCGGCGCGGTCGGTTACTTCACCGCCCACGGTGATCTGGACACGTGCATTGTGATTCGTTCTGCCCTGGTAGAAGACGGTATCGCCACCGTGCAGGCGGGTGCCGGGATTGTTCTGGACTCTGTACCGCAGTCTGAAGCCGATGAAACCCGTAATAAAGCGCGTGCGGTTCTGCGTGCTATCGCCACAGCACACCACGCACAGGAGATTTTCTAATGGCTGATATTCTGCTGCTCGATAACATTGACTCTTTTACCTATAACCTGGCAGATCAGCTGCGTACCAACGGCCACAACGTGGTGATTTATCGCAACCATATCCCGGCTCAGACCTTAATTGACCGCTTAGCGACCATGAAAAACCCGGTACTGATGCTTTCGCCAGGTCCGGGCGCGCCAAGCGAAGCAGGCTGCATGCCGGAGTTGTTGACTCGCCTGCGCGGCAAATTGCCGATTATCGGTATTTGCCTTGGGCATCAGGCGATTGTCGAAGCTTACGGCGGGTATGTAGGTCAGGCGGGAGAAATCCTGCACGGCAAAGCCTCCAGTATTGAACACGACGGCCAGGAAATGTTCGCCGGTCTGGCTAATCCCCTGCCTGTGGCGCGTTACCATTCACTGGTCGGCAGCAACGTCCCGGCGGGACTAACTATTAACGCCCACTTCAACGGCATGGTGATGGCGGTTCGCCACGACACCGACCGCGTGTGCGGATTCCAGTTCCATCCGGAATCAATTCTCACCACTCAGGGCGCGCGTCTGCTGGAGCAAACGCTGGCCTGGGCACAGCAGAAGCTTGAACAAACCAACACGCTGCAGCCTATTCTCGAAAAACTGTATCAGGCCCAGACGCTGTCCCAGCAGGAGAGCCACCAATTGTTCTCTGCAGTCGTGCGCGGTGAATTGAAGCCGGAGCAGCTGGCTGCCGCACTGGTCAGCATGAAAGTGCGCGGTGAGCATCCGAATGAAATTGCCGGGGCGGCGACGGCCCTGCTGGAGAACGCCGCGCCGTTCCCACGTCCGGACTATCTGTTTGCCGACATTGTCGGGACCGGCGGTGACGGCAGCAACAGCATCAACATTTCCACCGCCAGCGCGTTTGTCGCCGCGGCCTGTGGGTTAAAGGTAGCGAAGCACGGTAACCGTAGCGTCTCCAGTAAATCAGGATCGTCCGATCTGCTGGCGGCCTTTGGCATCAACCTGGATATGAATGCCGATAAGTCGCGCCTGGCGCTTGACGAACTGGGCGTATGTTTCCTGTTTGCACCGAAATATCACACCGGTTTTCGTCACGCCATGCCGGTTCGTCAGCAGCTCAAAACCCGCACGCTGTTTAACGTGCTCGGGCCGCTGATTAACCCTGCGCATCCGCCGCTGGCGCTGATCGGCGTCTACAGCCCGGAACTGGTACTGCCCATTGCCGAAACCCTGCGCGTGCTGGGATATCAGCGTGCAGCCGTGGTGCACAGCGGCGGAATGGATGAAGTTTCGCTGCATGCACCGACCATTGTGGCCGAATTGCATGACGGCGAAATCAAGAGTTATCAGCTGACGGCAGACGACTTTGGCCTGACGCCATATCACCAGGAACAGCTGGCGGGCGGCACGCCGGAAGAAAACCGTGACATTCTCAGTCGCTTGTTACAAGGTAAAGGTGAAGCCGCGCACGAGGCCGCCGTGGCAGCGAATGTCGCCATGTTAATGCGCCTGCACGGCGAAGAAGATTTAAAAGCCAACGCACAAATCGTGATTAATGTCCTGCGTAGCGGCGCGGCCTATGACCGGGTCACCGCCCTGGCAGCAAGAGGGTAAATGATGCAAACCGTTTTAGCGAAAATTGTCGCAGACAAGGCGATTTGGGTAGAAGCCCGCAAACAGCAACAACCGTTGGCCAGCTTTCAAAATGATGTTCAGCCAAGCTCGCGACATTTTTATGATGCGCTGCAAGGCGCGCGGACCGCGTTTATTCTGGAGTGCAAAAAAGCCTCTCCGTCAAAAGGCGTGATCCGTGATGACTTTGACCCGGCACATATTGCGGGTGTGTATAAACATTATGCCTCGGCGATTTCTGTGCTGACCGACGAGAAATATTTCCAGGGAAGCTTTGATTTCCTGCCCATCGTCAGCCGCATCGCACCACAGCCGATTCTGTGTAAAGACTTTATTATCGATCCTTACCAGATTTACCTGGCCCGTCATTACCAGGCTGACGCTTGTTTACTGATGCTATCCGTGCTGGATGACGAACAATATCGTCAGCTTGCCGCCGTGGCACACAGCCTGAAAATGGGTGTGCTGACCGAGGTCAGCAACGAAGAAGAGCTGGAACGTGCCATTGCGCTTGGCGCAAAAGTCGTGGGCATTAACAACCGCGATCTGCGCGACCTGTCGATTGACCTCAATCGCACCCGCCAACTGGCACCGCGACTGGGCCACGGCGTGACCGTCATCAGCGAGTCCGGCATTAATACCTACGGCCAGGTGCGCGAACTCAGCCATTTCGCCAACGGTTTTCTGATTGGCTCCGCGCTGATGTCGCATCAGGACCTACATGCAGCGGTACGTCGCGTGCTGCTCGGCGAGAATAAAGTCTGCGGACTGACGCGCGCACAGGATGCCCATACGGCGTATGAATCCGGCGCAATTTATGGCGGACTGATTTTTGTTCCTTCTTCACCACGTGCCGTCAATATTGAGCAGGCTCGTGAGGTCATGACAGGTGCGCCGCTACAGTACGTTGGCGTGTTTCGCGACAGCAATATTGATGACGTGTGCTCCACCGTCGGGCATTTATCACTGACAGCCGTGCAACTGCACGGGAACGAAGATCAGACTTATATCGATACGCTGCGTGCGGCATTACCGCAACAGGTGCAAATCTGGAAGGCGCTGAGCGTGGGCGAGTCACTGCCAGTCCGCAGCTATCAGCATGTTGATAGATACGTTTTCGACAACGGCCAGGGCGGCAGCGGACAGCGCTTTGACTGGTCGCTGTTGGGTGGGCAATCACTGGATAACGTTTTACTGGCTGGCGGACTCGGTGCAGATAACTGCGTCGACGCGGCTAAAACCGGCTGTGCCGGTCTCGATTTCAATTCTGGCGTAGAGTCGCAGCCGGGCATCAAAGATGCGCGTCTGCTGGCCTCGGTCTTTCAAACACTGCGCGCATATTAAGGAAAAGGACATGACAACATTACTCAACCCCTATTTTGGTGAATTTGGCGGCATGTATGTGCCACAGATTCTGATGCCTGCCCTGCGCCAGCTGGAAGAAGCCTTCGTCAGCGCGCAGAAAGATCCTGAGTTTCAGGCGCAGTTTACCGACCTGCTGAAAAACTATGCAGGCCGCCCTACCGCGCTGACCAAATGCCAGAACATCACCGCAGGTACTCGCACCACCCTGTATCTGAAGCGTGAAGACTTGCTGCACGGCGGTGCGCACAAGACTAACCAGGTGTTGGGTCAGGCGCTGCTGGCAAAACGTATGGGTAAAACCGAGATCATCGCTGAAACAGGTGCCGGTCAACACGGCGTAGCTTCCGCGCTCGCCTGTGCCTTGCTTGGCCTGAAGTGTCGCATCTATATGGGTGCGAAAGACATCGAACGCCAGTCTCCCAACGTGTTCCGTATGCGGCTGATGGGCGCCGAGGTGATCCCGGTACACAGCGGCTCCGCCACGCTGAAAGATGCCTGTAATGAAGCGCTGCGCGACTGGTCTGGCAGCTACGATACTGCGCACTATATGCTTGGTACGGCGGCTGGCCCACATCCTTTCCCAACTATTGTGCGTGAGTTCCAGCGCATGATCGGCGAAGAAACCAAAGCGCAGATCCTCGAAAAAGAAGGTCGTCTGCCGGATGCCGTTATCGCCTGCGTGGGTGGTGGGTCGAATGCTATCGGTATGTTTGCTGATTTTATTAATGACACCAGCGTCGGGTTGATTGGCGTTGAGCCGGGCGGTCACGGGATTGAGTCCGGTGAACATGGCGCGCCGTTGAAGCATGGTCGCGTCGGGATTTACTTCGGCATGAAATCACCGATGATGCAAACCGAAGAGGGGCAAATCGAAGAGTCCTATTCGATTTCAGCGGGTCTGGATTTTCCATCCGTCGGGCCACAGCATGCTTACCTGAACAGTATTGGCCGTGCCGATTACGTATCGATTACCGATGACGAAGCGCTGGAAGCCTTTAAAACCCTGTGCCTGCATGAAGGGATCATTCCGGCCCTGGAGTCATCACATGCCCTGGCGCACGCGTTGAAAATAATGCGTGAGGATCCGGACAAAGAGCAACTGCTGGTGGTTAACCTCTCCGGTCGCGGCGACAAAGACATCTTCACCGTACACGATATTCTGAAAGCACGAGGGGAAATCTGATGGAACGTTATGAAAACCTGTTTGCACAGCTGAAGGACCGCAAAGAAGGTGCATTTGTCCCCTTCGTCACTCTCGGCGACCCTTCTGTTGAGCAGTCGCTGAAGATTATTGATACGCTGATCGACGCCGGAGCCGATGCGCTCGAACTCGGGATCCCCTTCTCCGACCCGCTGGCTGACGGCCCGACCATTCAGGATGCGACCTTACGTGCTTTTGCCGCAGGCGTCACGCCGTCGCAATGCTTCGAAATGCTGGCGCTGATCCGTCAAAAACATCCCAATATTCCTGTTGGCCTGCTGATGTACGCCAATCTGGTATTCAGTAAAGGCATTGACGAATTTTACGCCCAGTGTGAAAAAGTCGGCGTGGATTCAGTGTTAGTCGCCGATGTGCCGGTTGAGGAGTCTGCGCCATTCCGGACAGCGGCACTGCGCCACAACGTGGCACCGATTTTCATCTGCCCGCCGAACGCTGATGACGACCTGCTGCGCCAGATTGCGTCCCATGGTCGCGGTTATACCTATCTGTTGTCTCGTGCTGGCGTGACTGGCGCCGAAAAGCGTGCTGCGCTACCGCTGCATCATCTGGTCGAGAAGCTGAAACAATACAATGCACCGCCGTCGTTGCAAGGCTTCGGTATCTCAGCGCCTGAGCAGGTCGCGGGGGCGATTGAAGCAGGTGCTGCCGGGGCGATTTCAGGCTCGGCGATTGTGAAAATTATCGAGAAAAATGTCGCCGCACCGGAACAGATGCTGACAGAGCTAAGGGCCTTTGTCAGCGCGATGAAAGCCGCCACGCATCAGTAACAAGCCACAACCGCCAGCCTAAATCTGGCGGTTTTATCCTTCTTTCGCCTGCTTCATTTTGTACATGGCGTTATCTGCGTTCTGAATAGCCACATCCAGTTCACCGTTCACTTCCGCAATTCCCCATGACACCGACAGCGGCACAGTGTGCCCCTCCACCACAAATACGTGATTATTGACCTGACCGCTAATACGCTCAGCGATGGCGATAGCGTCACTCGCCTGAGAGCGAAACAGCAGGATCATAAACTCATCCCCGCCGGTACGAATCACCAGATCGTGACTGGTTCGGGTATTAGACAGCATTCTGTTGGCAATGGTTTGCAGTGCGCGATCCCCGGCCGCGTGGCCCCAGGTGTCGTTGACGGCCTTAAACTTATTACAGTCCAGAAGTACCACCGAACAATGGGATAAATCCCGGCGTTTAATAATGTCGAGGATCCTGCGGTTAAAACAACCGGTCAGCGAATCGATATACACCTTTAGATCGCTTTCATTCAGCCACGATTTCAACGAAAAGCTAATGATAATAAAGAAGAACGGCGCCAAAAGAATCACAATTCCGGCATGCGCATCGTGTACCATAAAACGACCTAACGAGATCGAATAGTGCAGCGCATACTTTTCTGACAACATCCTGACATGCGCGTTGTTCAGAGTTGTGCATTTCCCGGCTAAACAGAGACTCTCGTTGTTGAGTAAATTCACCAATGCCACATTAAGACCCGGCGGAAGCTGGTTTTCAAACGCGTTTGCCAACTCATCTTGCAATTCCGGTTTCGAATGGTCATAAACCAGGTACGCCACGATATGATCGGAGATATCATCGCCTGACAGATCGTAAATATAGCTAACGACACTGTACGCCTTATCACCGGTGATTTTATCGGTGTAAAAATTGGTCGAACTAAGGGCTTTGTTTTTGACGTTTTTTTGCAGTAGTCGGGTATAAAAATCGACCGGCGGGTAGAAAAAATTGGAAATATCGAGCGCCATCTCGGAGTCAGCGAAAGAAAAATTGTGAGAGTCGGCAGGAGTAAACCAGTAAAAATAATCTGCGTCTTTGGCGATAATATAACGATGCGCGTCGAAAGTGCCCGGATTGAGCTCATTCACCATTCCGCGGATAAACTCTGCGGCGGTAAACATACACAGGGCCTGCTGGCTGGGCTGCTTAGCGATAATGGCTCCAGATGCCGAATGTATCCGCTTTCGATCGGCGTTGATTCCCCACTCCCCCTCCTCGCGCGGAACAAAGCGCGACTTGCTGCCACATCGTCCACCATTAATGGTGTGGTGATAACGCTCACCGATGGCGTCCGCGATCAGTTCATTGTCGTTAAAGATGTCCATGAGACGCGTTTGGAGACGGTTGATACCTTCACTTGCGGTGGCCGTACGCTGCTCGTAAATGATGAACAGGAACAGTGATGTAAATATCAGTGTAATGAGGCCAGAGACCAGCAACGCCTGCCTGTTTCTGAGCTTATCCTGCACAATCTTCACGCGTCCACCCTGATAGTTACCCGCATTGCCAAATCAGTTACTTGAGCGCTAAGTTACAGATTTACCCATAAAAAGCATATCTTTATTAACAAATGCGCAAACTAGTCTTCACCATCGAGCAGATAGCCCGCCCGGCGAATGGCCTCACGGCAGTCGCTGACGCCGGCGGCATAACCCGCTTCAATTTCGCAAACCGGGCTGGCACTGCAATAAGGTAATTTGATCGGTACGGCCAGAGCGTATTCAAGGCTCTCCACCCGAGTCATATACCCCAGCAGTGCGCGCGCAGCATACAGGGCGAATTCTGCTATGTCATCGTTGGGTGATGATTCCAGAAGTGAAATTTTTTGTTGCAGCTGTTGGCGGGACAATTCCATCGTCAATGCCCTCAAAGCAGGTTTGCTTAAAGAGTAGCATTTGATCGAAGGGTGAAAAGGCGGGAGGGGAAAAACAGGGCCAAAAAGACGGGACAACGCTCGCCCCGTCTTTTCACATTTGAATCTCAGCGTTAGAAGCGATAACTTACACAGAATATAGATACCTAATAATTTCACAGCAACAACATCAGAAAACACCTACATGAACACCAGAAAAATTCGAGTTGCCCTGAAAGTTACGCATTTTTACAATATATAAAACAATGGCCTTAGATTAGTTTTTCCTGCTGGAATTACTAATCTTAATAATTGTAGCGTCATTGTTTTTTCAAGTTTAATAAACTGTATCTATTTATCGTTCGTTGAGCGGCAATCTACTATTTATGTTTGCGGCAACCTTAACTGATAATTATTTATTTTTTATTGCGAGTGTTATGTATGTTTAAAAAGAAAGTGATCAGCACATTAATCCTGTCAGTTTTACCGGGTGCAGGTTTCTCTGCAGATTTTACTGTAAAAGTAAATCAAGGCACTGAAGTAAAAAATGAAGTGATTAATAAACAACAAGATGTTTATGGAAAAATATTGGATAGCACTATCATCACTGGAGGTCATCAGTATATTCATACTGGCGGAAGTGCTTCTAACATTGTACTTAACGGCGGAAAAAGCACGGTAACTGGTGCTTTGATTGATAATTTCAAGATATTATCAGGAATTCAAAAACTTGAATCTGACGCTATTTCTGAGAATGCGTACATTGCAATGTCCGGAATTCAACACGTCAATAATAATGCAACGGCAGTCAGCACTAGCGTAGAAAGCAAGGGCAGGCAATTTATTAATGCCGGCGGAAAATCAGAAAATACAACAGTTAACAGTGACGGTGCACAATACGTATATAAAAATGGCATGTCTAACAAGACCATTATAAATGGAGGCGCTGTATTTGTACGTGGTGGCACAGCTACTAATTCCACTATAAATAGTGGAAAACAAGTGGTAACAGAGGGAGGTACTACATCTGGAGATACCATTAATAAGGGTGGTTATCAAAACATTGGTGTTAATGGTAGTGCCTCTAACGTCACTGTGAATACAGGAGGCCGTCAGGATATTAATACTGGCGGTTATGCAAAAGATACTACTGTTATAGGAGGGCAGTACGACATAGATCCAAACGCTACTGGTGAAAATGTAAGTTTCGACGGTGGTGTAGGCTTCATCCATGAAGCTGGTGTTTTAGCTGGATACGCGACGCTAAAAAACGGCGCTGAAATTTATATGGCCGAAGGTTCCGATGCTGACATTTCACTATCAGGTCAGAGTAATATCTATGTTATCAACAGCATAAAGAATAGAAACATGAATCTAAATGATTCCTCTGTTCATTTTCGTTCTTCTTTTGATAATGACTTATCAACTGATTTAAAGGAATTTAAAACTCTTAGCGTTGATAAATTAGATTCCAGCAACTCTTCATTTTTTATGAAAATTGAAGGTATGAGTGGTGATTTCCTTGATGTGTCTGAATTTTCCGGAACCAACAATACAGTTAATATTAAAGGTAGTGGTAAAGAAAGCAGCGATGGATATCACTTGATTCATGCTGGTAATAGTACAAATGATGCTTTTAAATTAAATGGTGATAAAGTTGAACTGGGTTCATATGTATATACTTTAGAAAAAAATAATGATGATTGGTATTTGAAACAGCATAGTGATCAACTTTCATCTTCAGCAAAAGCTGCATTGTCAATGGCATCCTATGCTTCTTCAATCTTCACAAATGAGTTTCATACTATATCAGACAGATTGAATAATAGCCTGACCGATATTGAAGGAAATCATGTATGGGGAAGATTCATTAGTTCAGATTATCGCGTTGATAATGGTGTGAACGACCCATATAAACTCAAACAAAATGGTTTTGAGTACGGCATAGGGAAAACTCTCCCGACAGAAACTGGCGATATAAGTTTTGGTGTGTCTGCGGGTATCACCCAAAACAAAATTAAAGAAAAATCAGGGACGCATTCTGATGTTGACAGCTATTCAATTGGTTTATATGCGTCATATATCCATAAAAACGGGCTTTACATTGATGGGTTAATTAAAGGTAACCGATTTGACACTAATTCCAAAGTCATCGTTGACTCCGTCGATGTTGCAACCACTGAATTTAAGCAAACAGGTTTTGGTTCTGCTTTGGAAGTAGGTAAGTACACATGGTTTGATAAAACGTTTTTTGTTCCCTACACTCGAGCAGAATACTTTATTGCCAAGAGTGAAGACGTTTCACTAAGCAATGGCATGAAGGTTGATCTGGGCAATGACAGATCTTTCAAAGGAGAAATTGGTGCTAAATTAGGAACCAACTTAAATGTTGGCCAGAGCGCTAAAATCACGCCATATTTCAAAATTTCAATTGAAAATGAATTTATTGATGATAACTCAGTAAATATCAATAAAAGTGTGAAGATTAGAAATGACAATTCAGGTACTGTCGGTAATTATAGCTTAGGCCTTGATGCAAAAATCGGGAAGAATGCCTCTCTATTTTCTGAAGTCGGCTACTCCAAAGGTTCAAACATCGAGGCGCCACTCAATATTAAAGCAGGTGTCCGCGTTCTCTTTTAATACTTGAGCAACCCTATTCTGTACGTCTGGATTGCCCTGGATGTACAGAATGGAAAACGGGTCATGTGATGACCCGTTTTCCAGAAGAGCTTAAAAACGATAACCCGCAGAGAACATAAACACCCACGGATCGAGGCGTACGTTATCGTGCTGCTGTGCGCCAGCCAGTTTGTAGCTCGCGGTGGTGTCGATATCCATGTACCAGACCGACATGTTAATCAGCCAGTCGCGGTTGATTAAGTAGTCCATCCCCACCTGTCCCGCCGCACCCCAGGAGTCTTTCAGGCTCAGGTCAGATAATCCGGTTTCTTTACCGTTATCGTTAAATCCTTCGTCGAAGAACGTGGTGTAGTTAACGCCGACGCCAACGTAAGGACGCAACTTGCTGCTGGAGTCGCCAAAGTACCACTGCGCCATTAGCGTTGGCGGTAAATGGTGAACGGTCGCGATATCCCCGGTGGTTGAGGTGCCGATTTTATGACGAAACGGCGTTGCTGCCAGTAATTCGACACCAATATTGTCGGTCGCCATATAGGTGAATGTCAGCCCCAGTTGCGTGTTATTGCTGACGTCAAAACCGCCTAAACTTCCCAGCGTACCGCCCGCACCTTCCGTCGGTCTTACGGTTGCAGAACCTGCGCGAATAAAGAACTCTCCCGCTTCATGCGCAAATGCGTTCCCGGAAAGTAGAGTTGTTAATGCCAATGCTGCCACTGTTAATTTTTTCATGTCCGCTCCATCGTTATGGTTATAAAAGCGGAACGAATATACCTACAATGGAGTAATAAATGATCTAACACAGATCACATTGACGCCTGTAATTTAACATTTATTGATCCAGATTAAGTTAGAACTTGCATTCAAAATCCTGGTTAACTTAATTCAGATCAATTTTGATATATTTCCACCCTGTGAGCATTTTTCCCTTCAATGGTATACGGACGTAATGAGCCATGGTGTACAGAGAACAAACAGCGTTGTTGCATAATGCTGAAGTCATAGCCAAAAATTACCGCCGCTTTACAAAGATATGCTTTTCCATACACCTCGCGATGCTGCCACTGTTGAGTTATCCAGGGTACAATTGCCCGCAAATGAACACCTGCAAAACTCAAGGAGAGTGCATGTCAATCACGGCGAAGTCCGTTTACCGTGACACGGGAAACTTTTTCCGTAATCAATTCATTACCATCTTGCTGGTATCGCTGTTGTGCGCGTTTATCACGGTGGTGTTCGGGCATGCTTTTTCCCCCAGCGACGCGCAGATTGCGCAACTCAGTGAAGGGGATCAGATAATCAACAGCGTGGGACTGTTCGACCTGGTGCAGAACATGACACCGGAACAGCAGCAAATCCTGCTACGTGCGTCAGCGGCATCGACATTTTCTGGACTTATCGGCAATGCCATCCTCGCGGGTGGTATTATTCTGATGATCCAGTTAATTTCAGCAGGCCATCGAGTCAGCGCGCTGCGGGCCATTGGCGCCAGTGCACCGGTATTGCCTAAGCTGTTTATTCTGATTTTTCTGACTACCCTGCTGGTGCAAATCGGGATTATGCTGGTCGTTGTACCCGGTATTGTGCTGGCCATTCTGCTGTCGCTTGCGCCAGTGATGATGGTTCAGGATAAGATGGGTGTCTTTGCAGCCATGCGCAACAGTATGCGTTTGGCGTGGTCTAATATGCGACTGGTTGCGCCCGCTGTGATCGGTTGGCTGCTGGCAAAAACGTCACTGTTGCTGCTCGCCCCCACTTTTGCTGTATTAACGCCGAATGTTGGCGCGGTAGTGGCGAATACGCTGAGCAATATGATTTCTGCCGTTTTGCTGATCTATTTGTTCCGCCTGTATATGCTGATTCGCCAATAAACCCTGAACGCATCCCGGCCTCTTGGTCGATGCTTTTTGATTACGGAATCGAAGAATGAAGCAGTTTCTTGATTTTTTACCGCTGGTGGTCTTTTTCGCTTTTTATAAGCTTTATGACATCTATGCGGCGACCTCGGCACTGATTGTCGCGACGGCCATTGTGTTGATTTACAGCTGGGTTCGCTATCGCAAGGTCGAGAAGATGGCGTTGATCACCTTTATTCTGGTGGCTGTTTTTGGCGGCCTGACCGTTTTCTTCCACAACGATGAATTCATTAAGTGGAAGGTAACGGTGATATATGGGCTGTTTGCGGGTGCCTTACTGGTCAGCCAGTGGGTGATGAAAAAACCGCTGATTCAGCGCATGTTAGGTAAAGAACTGACGCTGCCGCAGCCGGTATGGTCGAAACTGAACCTGGCCTGGGCCGTCTTTTTCATCCTGTGCGGTCTGGCGAATATCTACATCGCGTTTTGGCTGCCGCAAAATATCTGGGTTAACTTCAAAGTGTTTGGCTTAACCGCCCTGACGTTGGTCTTCACGCTGCTGAGCGGGGTATATATTTACCGTCATCTGCCGCAGGAAGATAAGTCATAATGTGCATTCGCCAGATCTGCGGATCTGGCGAATTTTTAACCCACCATACCTTTCTCTCACTTTAACACCGCGTTGCACACCGCCTCCCCTCTGTTCTCAGCCCACAAATTCTAGTAGCATCGCGCCTGTAATCTTTCTCTACAGTCGGTTCTACAATGACAACAACGAATAACACCCCTCAAGGTGAGCTGGTTTTACGTACTCTGGCCATGCCAGCCGATACCAATGCTAACGGCGATATTTTTGGCGGTTGGCTGATGTCGCAAATGGATATCGGTGGCGCTATTCAGGCCAAGGAAATCGCGCACGGTCGTGTGGTCACGGTGCGAGTGGAAGGAATGAGTTTTTTACGCCCGGTTGCCGTCGGTGATGTGGTCTGTTGCTATGCGCGCTGTGTGAAGCGCGGTAACACATCCATCAGCATTAATATTGAAGTCTGGGTTAAGAAAGTGGCATCTGAGCCAATTGGGCAACGCTACAAAGCCACCGAAGCGTTGTTTATCTACGTGGCCGTGGATAAAGATGGGAAACCCCGTCCGATCCCCGCCTCTGCCTGATACGACACATTAACGTCGAAATCAGACAAGCCTTATGCTAATTGCCGGATGATGGCGTAGCGCCTCATCCGGCCAACTTCTTACTCGATCTGCGCAGTACCGTTGTTCAGACGGAAAACAATATTCACCACCAGTCCGGAGCCGGGTTTGCCCGCCTCGTAGCGCCATTTGCGCATGGCATTCTTCACTTCACGCTCAAACATATTGGCGGGCTGTGCGGAAAGCACCTCCACGTTCTCAACCCGGCCATCTGACGTCACGTCAAATTTCACTTTTACACGACCTTCAATACGCAGCGCCTGCGCACGTGCCGGATACTGTGGCTGATTACGACTCAGCGCACGCGGGCCAGCAGGCGCACTGACGGTCGGCTTGCTAGTGGCCGGGGCGGTACTGGTGGTCGGGCGCGCAGGCGCGGTGTTTTCAACTGGCGCAGCCGGGCGTGATTCAACCGGTTTAACGTCACGTTTCGGCTGTTCTTGCACCTTTTTCACCGGTTTTGGCTTCGGTTTTGGCTTTGGCTTCGGTTTCTCAATAACGACCGGTGCCTCCTTTGGCGGTTCAGGAATCGGTTCGGGTTCCGGTTCTGGCTCGACGACGGGCTCCGGAGGCGGCTGAACAACCTGCGGCGGTTCGAGGTCAGCTGGCGCGACCATCGTGATAGAAATCGGCTGCGCGGGCGCAGGCAGTTCAATAACCTGATGTACCGAGGTATACAGCAGTCCTGCCACTACAGCACCATGAACGCCGACAGAAAGTAACGTCGGCCAGGGAAAGCGACGAGGTAAATCAAGGGTCATTGAAGTCATAATCGTTTCAGTTAAAAAACCAGGCCCTGATTTTAAATGCAAATAGCAATCATATTCAATAAGCCCATGGCGGTAAGCGGCATTTAAAACGCGATTTTATGATAATAACCCACTTCTAAAGTAGGGGCTTAACAAATCCGTTATCTTTCCGTTGCAGTTGTTAGGCCTTTCCAATAACGTAATTAACGACTTTTACCGATCAAGGAGCTCTTCCCGTGCTGTACGTTATTTATGCTCAAGATATCGCTGATTCTCTCGAAAAACGCCTTTCCGTGCGCCCGGCACATCTGGCACGTCTGCAACTTCTCCATGACGAAGGTCGCCTGTTGACCGCAGGTCCTATGCCCGCCGTGGATAGCAACGACCCGGGTGCGGCCGGATTTACCGGATCAACCGTCATTGCCGAATTTGAATCACTCGAAGCTGCACAAGCATGGGCTGAAGCTGACCCGTATGTAGCGGCAGGCGTTTATGCGCAAGTTTCAGTAAAACCGTATAAGAAAGTATTTTAAGCAACAACGTCAGACTAACATTAATAAGCAGAGTGATTATCTACCCGCTTATAATATTCACAAGGGTGCATCTGAATAGATAATATTCAATGCACCTGTATTATTGCTATTTCAATACTCACCATGGCATATAACACTTAGTGGTTAGAAGCTAAAGCATTTGGCAAAATGTTATGCGGCGAATCGTTTCATGAATAATGACGGTCTTTTCTACAGACGTAGAATAAGGTAGAGGAATGCTGTCGACTTCCTATTAAATTGCTATTTATCATTATCAATTTATTATGTATTTCACTTCTGAAAAGCGATACATCAAGCTCAATAAAATTTCAACTCACTAACTTATCACTTTTAAAACAACAAGATACATCACCGCATCCATCTGAGAAACCCAATACCACTTCTGCATTACGCCATCAGAAGTGGCATTAACTCACTGATTCTTTAATATCCAGCAGCTTTATTGGCCGCATTGATTCGCTTAGTCCTGGCGTCTTTTTGATTTTTATCTGTTGCCTGCATGATGCCACCGGCAGCATCAATCCAGTCGCTTGCCGTGCAACCAGACAACGTCACACTCAGCATGAGCGCCATTAAATACTTCATCTAAACTCCGTTTTTCAAAAACCGTACAAAAATATTGGTGAAAATTTATATAATTAGTTATTACCGGCACATTGTTACAAACATATCCGACACGAGCAATCAATAAATAAGGGGCTGATTGAATAACGCAGAATATTAAGCGGGAGGATAAAAGATGGCGGGTTGTGCTGTGGTCATTGGGCACCGCCAGCGATGCCCATTTTGATCAGACGCTGTGGATTGCAAACAACAACGAGTTACGTTGATGGTTGAGAATGCACTTTCTGATGGTATGGATGCGCATATTGCGGCGCGATTGTCCTTCAAGCCAACGCGCTTTACGGCGACTGGCCTGACGCTGCATCCGCCAGCGCCCCACTTCCGTTCTACTACGCTTCATGTTAACCACTCTTACCGTCACAGAGCGGACATTATACCGCCTGACCGAATGCAGACCAGCAGTTTTCCCGTGTTTTTATTTGCCAGATGAATCCTGATGCGTAAACTCTTAACAATACGCTTTCAAAAGGATTTTTAAATTTATGACAACCTTCTACACCGTGGTGAGTTGGCTGGTCATTCTGGGATACTGGGTACTCATCGCTGGCGTAACATTACGCATTCTGATGAAGCGACGCGCAGTGCCCTCTGCAATGGCCTGGCTTTTGATCATCTATATTCTGCCATTGGTCGGGATCATTGCTTATCTGTCTTTTGGTGAACTTCATTTGGGCAAACGTCGCGCCGAGCGCGCCAGAGCGATGTGGCCTTCAACAGCCAAGTGGCTCAACGACCTAAAAGCCTGTAACCATATTTTTGCTCAGGAGAACAGCAGCGTCGCCTCGTCTTTATTTAAGCTGTGCGAACGTCGCCAGGGTATCGGCGGCGTTAAAGGAAACCAGCTTCAGTTGCTCACCAGTTCCGATGACGTGATGCAGGCGTTGATCCGCGACATTCAACTGGCGCGGCATAACATTGAGATGGTGTTTTATATCTGGCAACCCGGCGGCATGGCCGACCAGGTCGCAGAATCATTAATGGCCGCGGCACGACGCGGTATTCACTGTCGCTTGATGCTGGACTCCGCAGGCAGCGTGGCGTTCTTCCGCAGCCCGTGGGCCGCGATGATGCGTAATGCAGGTATTGAAGTCGTTGAGGCACTGAAGGTTAACTTGATGCGTGTCTTCTTACGCCGCATGGACCTACGCCAGCACCGTAAGATGATAATGATCGACAATTATATTGCTTACACCGGCAGTATGAACATGGTTGACCCGCGTTTCTTTAAGCAGGATGCCGGCGTTGGGCAATGGGTTGATCTGATGGCAAGAATGGAAGGTCCGGTCGCCACCGCGATGGGGATTGTCTATTCCTGTGACTGGGAGATTGAGACCGGTAAGCGCATTTTACCGCCGCCACCGGATGCCAATATCATGCCATTTGAGCAGGCAAGTGGGCACACCATTCATACCATAGCCTCCGGCCCGGGTTTTCCTGAGGATTTGATCCATCAGGCGTTACTGACCGCGGCATACTCTGCGCGTGAATATTTAATCATGACCACGCCCTACTTCGTCCCCAGCGACGATCTGCTGCATGCCATCTGTACGGCGGCGCAGCGTGGGGTGGATGTGAGCATTATTCTTCCCCGCAAAAATGACTCTATGCTGGTTGGCTGGGCAAGTCGGGCCTTTTTCACCGAGCTGCTGGCGGCTGGCGTGAAAATTTACCAGTTTGAAGGGGGTCTTTTGCACACCAAGAGCGTGCTGGTCGATGGTGAGCTGAGTCTGGTGGGTACCGTAAACCTGGATATGCGCAGCTTGTGGCTGAATTTTGAGATCACGCTGGTGATTGACGATGCCGGATTTGGTGCCGATCTCGCGGCAGTACAGGACGATTACATCTCCCGTTCGCGCCTGCTTGATGCGCGTTTGTGGCTAAAAAGGCCACTCTGGCAACGGATCACCGAGCGACTGTTTTACTTCTTTAGTCCGTTGCTGTAAAACGTGCCCAAGAGACGGTAAACAGGTAGTCATTATGGATATGGATTTGAACAATCGCCTGACTGAAGACGAAACGCTTGAGCAGGCTTATGACATTTTTCTCGAACTGGCGACAGACAATCTCGACCCCGCTGACGTTCTTCTGTTCAATTTACAGTTTGAAGAACGCGGCGGCGCAGAGTTATTTGACCCGGCAGAAGACTGGCAGGAGCACGTCGATTTTGACCTGAATCCTGACTTTTTTGCCGAAGTGGTGATTGGTCTGGCCGACTCAGAAGATGGCGAGATTAACGATATTTTCGCACGCGTTTTGTTATGCCGTGAAAAAGATCACAAGCTCTGCCATATTCTCTGGCGCGAATGAGTCAAAAGAAAAGCTGCCCAGGCAGCTTTTTTTATTTAATTCGGAAGCTTAGTTCCACAGCGGTTACAAAATTGCGCGCTGTGCTCGTGCTGATGCTGCTGACACTGAGGGCATTGACGCTGATTCTGCCGATGCTGAAACGCGCTGCTCATGTGCGTAGTAATCAAGCCCGTGGGTATTGCAATTACTGAATAACCGATCAGGATAAGCACTGAGGCCACCATACGTCCTAACGGCGTGTGCGGCGCAATATCCCCATACCCAACCGTCGTTACCGTCACAATGGCCCAGTACACCGACGCATTCAGCGTATCAAATCCATACTTCGGCCCTTCAATGAGATACATCAACGCGCCGAAAATAATCATTAAAATGGCGATAAACGAATAGAACAGAATCAACTGGTGACGTGCGCTTTTTATGGCGCCCCAAAACACCATCAACGAAGGCATAAAGCGCAGCAACTTGAGGATCCGCAGTACACGAATCGCCCGCATCGCTCGCCAGGCAAACACATAGTTCAGACTCATTTCTGGCCATAACCACATCACATACAGCGGCAAAATGGTGGCCAAATCGATAATACCCCAAAAACTAAACACATATTTTGCCGGATTGGCCCAACAGCTTAATCGCAGCAAGTATTCGGCGGTGAAGACCAGAGTAATAAAGATCTCCAGCCAGACAAAAGAACGCCATTCATCATACGTTAAATGATATTGCGTCCCGACGCCCGACTCGACGAAGATGACAATGACGCTAAGCAACGCAAACAGCGCGCACAGACCTTCAAAACGACGACCTGAGCGCGTGTTTAAATCGAATAATTTACGATAGACAGCGCGGCGGACAGAGGACACAAAGCCAGACACATTCACCTCACCTATAAGAAGGGCTGACCTTTGTCAGCCCTCACGATTATAGCGGGTCTACTTTCAGGCAGGAAACAGCGTGGCGGAAACTTCCTTCCAGAACCGGTCGCGTTTTTGCACATTCCGGTCCGGCAATCGGACAACGGGTGCGGAACACACAACCAGACGGCGGATTGATCGGTGACGGTAATTCGCCTTCCAACAGTTGGATGGTTTTGTTCCTCTCCTGATCGGGATCGGGGATCGGCACCGCCGACATCAGCGCTTTAGTATAAGGATGCAGCGGGTTATGGTACACCTCGTCGTAAGTGCCCAGTTCCACCGCATGCCCCAGGTACATTACCAGCACGCGATCGGAAATATGTTTAACCACCGCCAGGTCATGGGCAATAAAGATTAACGATAATCCCATTTCACGCTGCAGTTGTTGCAACAGGTTCACTACCTGCGCCTGAATCGACACGTCCAGCGCCGAAACCGGCTCATCGCAAATAATCAACTTCGGCTCGAGGATCAGCGCGCGAGCAATCCCGATACGCTGACACTGCCCGCCTGAAAATTCGTGCGGATAGCGGTTGATCAAATTTGGCAACAGCCCGACTTTCATCATCATTGCCTTCACGCGATCGCGCACTTCCTGCCCTGGCAGGCTGGGATGATAAGTGCGCAGCGGTTCTGCGATAATTTCACCGATGGTCATACGCGGGTTTAATGAAGCCAGCGGATCCTGGAAAATCATCTGAATATCGCTGCGCACCGCGCGCCACTCATCGGGTTTCATACCCAGCAAATCTTTACCCAGCCAGGCCACTTTGCCGTCGGTGGCTTTCACCAGACCAATAATGGCGCGGGCAAAGGTAGACTTACCGCAGCCTGACTCGCCCACCACCCCTAACGTTTCACCTTCGCACAGTCGCAGGGTCACGCCATCAACGGCTTTCAGTGTTTGTGAGGGTTGCCAGAACCACTGCTTGCCGTCTTTGATATCGAAATGGACTTTAAGATCGGCTATCTCAAGCAAGACTTTTCGTTGTTCAGTTGCCGTTGTCATACCAGTTCCTCCACCGGTTTAAAGCAGGCACGCAGGCGGCCTGGGCTAAACTCTTCCAGCGGCGGAGCGCTGCTACAAATTTCCATCGCATGCGGACAACGAGGCTGGAACGGGCATCCTTTTGGCAAACGCAGCAGGTTTGGCGGGTTACCCGGGATGGTCAGCATCTCTTCCCCTTCAGCATCCAGACGCGGTACCGCGTTAAGCAAACCAATAGAATACGGATGAACGGGTTTATAAAAGACATCGCGCGCGCTGCCATATTCCATGGTGCGCCCGGCATACATCACCAGAACCTTGTCGCATATCCCGGCAACCACACCGAGGTCGTGGGTGATCATAATAATCGCGGTATTGAATTCACTCTTAAGTTCATTCAGGAGCGTCATAATTTGCGCCTGAACCGTAACATCGAGCGCGGTTGTCGGCTCATCGGCGATCAGTAACTTTGGCCGACACTGTAACGCCATGGCGATCATCACACGCTGGCGCATCCCGCCTGAAAATTCATGTGGATACATCTTCATACGCTTGCGCGCTTCCGGCATTTTGACCGCATCCAGCATTCTGACGGATTCTTCAAACGCTTCGGCTTTACTCATACCTTTATGCAGCATCAGCACTTCCATTAACTGCTCTCCGACCCGCATATACGGGTTCAGGGAGGTCATGGGGTCCTGAAAGATCATTGAAATTTGTTCGGCGCGCAGTTTGTTCAGCTCGCGTTCCGGTAAATTAAGAATTTCACGTCCGTTGAACGTCGCAGAACCGCCGATGCGACCATTGGCCGCCAACAGTCCCATCAGGGCAAACGCCGTTTGCGATTTCCCCGATCCAGATTCACCGACAATACCCAGCGTTTCACCGGCTCGCAGCGAAAAGTTCAGATCGTTAACCGCGGTTACATCCCCATCAGGGGTGGCAAACGTCACGCGCAGATCTTTCACGTCCAGCAGTGCGTTAGCCTGTTGTTGCGCGAGCGGCGCGGTTGAGGTTTCAATTACGCTCATGGCTGCACTCCTTAACGGTCTTTCGGGTCGAGGGCATCACGCAGGCCATCGCCAATAAAGTTGAAACAGAACAACGTCACCACCAGGAAACCTGCCGGAAACAGCAGCAGCCACGGTGAGACTTCCATTGAGTTAGCACCATCACTTAACAACGCCCCCCAACTGCTTAACGGCTCCTGGGTCCCTAAGCCAAGGAAGCTCAGGAAGGATTCGAACAGGATCATGCTCGGTACCAGTAGCGATGCGTACACAACTACCACGCCCAGAACGTTCGGGACAATATGGCGGATAACAATGCGCACGGTCGAAACCCCACCCACCTGCGCAGCCTCAATAAACTCTTTGCGCTTCAGGCTCAGCGTCTGGCCACGCACGATACGTGCCATATCCAGCCAGGAGACCATACCGATCGCCACAAAGATCAGCAGGATGTTTTGCCCAAAAAAGGTCACCAGCAGAATGACGAAGAACATGAACGGGAAGGAGTTGAGGATTTCCAGCAGGCGCATCATCACGGAGTCAATTTTGCCGCCCAGATATCCTGACAACGATCCGTACAACGTGCCGACAATCACCGCCACCAGCGCCGCGGCAATCCCGACCATCAGCGAAATACGTCCACCAATCGCCACGCGTACCAGCAGGTCACGCCCCGAAGAATCAGTACCGAAGTAGTGGCCGGACTCACTGTCCGGCGCGCTGGACATCATTCCCCAGTCGGTGTCGAAGTAGGTAAATTGCGATAGCATCGGCGCAAGGGTCACAAACAGCGCGATAATCACCAGCACAACCAGACTGGCTACCGCCGCGCGGTTATGCATAAAGCGTCGACGCGCATCCTGCCACAAACTGCGGCCTTCGACTTCCAGCTTTTCACTGAAATTCTCCAGCGTCTCGCTGTTTTTCTTACTTAACATCATAGATAGCGAGCTCCAGTATCAGTAACGGATTTTCGGATCGATAACGGCATACAGCACATCAACAATCGCATTAAATACAATTGTCAGTGCACCGACCAGAATGGTCAGGCTCAATACCAGCGAGTAGTCGCGGTTCAGCGCGCCGTTAACGAACAGTTGACCAATACCCGGCAAGCCGTAGATAGTTTCAATCACCATCGAACCGGTAATAATGCCAACGAACGCCGGGCCCATATAAGACAACACCGGCAGCAAAGCGGGCTTTAACGCGTGACGGAAAATAATCCGCCGCATTGGCAGACCTTTCGCCCGTGCGGTACGAATAAAGTTGGAGTGCAGCACTTCAATCATCGACCCACGGGTGATACGGGCGATACTGGCGATATAAGCCAGCGACAACGCCACCATCGGCAAGATCATAAATTTCAGCGCCCCGCCGTTCCAGCCACCACCGGGCAACCATTTCAGCGTTATTGCAAATATCATCACTAACAAGGGGGCCACCACAAAGCTTGGGATAACCACCCCGGTCATCGCCACCCCCATCACCGTATAATCCCAGCGCGTATTTTGCTTCAACGCAGCAATGACGCCAGCACTGACGCCAACGAGTACCGCCAGGATAAAGGCAGCTGCACCCAGCTTCGCCGAAACCGGGAAGCTCGAGGCAACCAGATCGTTAACTGTATAGTCTTTATATTTAAAGGAAGGTCCAAAATCGCCATGCGCCAGTTGCTTCAGGTAGCTGAAGTACTGCGTGGTGATAGGGTCATTAAGATGATATTTCGCTTCAATATTCGCCAGTACTTCTGGCGGTAACGCACGTTCACCGGTAAAAGGACTCCCCGGCGCAAGGCGCATCATAAAGAATGAGATCGTAATAAGAATAAATAGCGTCGGAATCGCTTCCAGACAGCGACGTAATATGAATTTTAACATTGCCCGTACCTTCTGGCGTGTGCCTTTATACCTCTTTAAGCCAGTTATGGGGCCAGAGAGGTATTTATAGTTCGAAGAAAAAGACACTGTGGGGCAACGATGGTCGCCCCACGTCTTGCCATTAATGCTTGATAATATACAAGTCTTTAACGTGGATATTATCCATCGGGTCTTTACCGGAGTATCCGCCTACCCATGGTTTCACCAAACGCGCATTGACGTAGTAATACACCGGTACAATCGCAGAGTCTTTATCCAACTGCTGCTCAGCTTTCGAATACAGCTCGCTGCGCTGCGCTTCGTCAGTCACTTTCAGCGTATCGGCAATCAACTTATCAAATGCCGCGCTCTTATAGTGAACAGTGTTGTTGGAGCTGTCTGACAGCACCATGTTAAGGAAAGAAGTCGGTTCGTTGTAATCCGCACACCAGCCCGCACGAGAAACATCATAGTTACCCTGATGACGGGTATCGAGGAAGGTCTTCCACTCCTGGTTTTCCAGCTTAACGTTGGCACCCAGATTTTTCTTCCAGATAGAGGCGGCTGCAATAGCCAGCTTCTTGTGCAGATCGGAGGTGTTATACAACAGGTCGAAGGTCAGCGGTTTTTCTGCGGTAAAGCCAGCTTCAGCCAACAGTTTTTTCGCTTCTTCGTTACGTTTTTCCTGTGACCACTTGAACCACTCTGGCTCAACCAGTTTTGCGCCATCGGTATACGGCGGCGTGAAGCTGTACGCTGGCAGGTCGCCCTGGTTCTTCACTTTGTTGACGATAATGTCACGATCCAGTGCCATCTTCAGGGCGGTACGTACACGCACATCGTTGAACGGTGGCTTCTGGTTATTAATTTCGTAATAGTAGGTACACAGATACGGGTCAACGTGAACTTCGTTCGGGATCTCTTTTTTCAGTTTCTGGAATAACTCAATCGGCATGTTGTTGTAGGTCATGTCGATTTCACCACTGCGGTAGCGGTTAACATCAGTCACTTCAGAAGAAATTGGCAGATAAGTTACTTGGTTAATCACCGTTTTGGCGTTATCCCAGTAGTTAGTATTACGCTCAAGAACAATGCGCTCGTTGACGACCCAATCTTTTAATTTATAGGAGCCGTTAGAAACGATGTTCGCGGGCTGGGTCCATTTATCACCAAATTTTTCCACCACGGCTTTAGGCACCGGGGAAACTGATGAGTGAACAAGCAGTTTGTAGAAATACGGAACAGGTTCACTGAGGGTAACTTCAAAAGTATGGTCATCAATGGCTTTTACACCGAGATCGGTGACCGGTTTTTTACCGGCGATAATGTCGTCAATATTAACGATGTGCCCATACTGTAAATAGCTGGAGTATGGTGAAGCGGTATTTGGATTCGCCAGACGTTGCCAGCTATACACAAAATCTTGCGCGGTCACGGGCGAGCCATCGGACCATTTCGCGTCTTTACGCAGATGGAACGTCCAGACTTTAAAATCTTTATTTTCCCATTTTTCCGCCACGCCCGGTGATGGCTTGCCATCAACGTCGCTGATTAATAAACCTTCAAACAGGTCACGGTTAATGTTGGATTCTGGCACACCTTCGATCTTGTGCGGATCGAGAGACTGAACTTCCGAACCATTATTGCGTACCAGCGTTTGCTTCTCAGCAAGTTGAACACCGGCAGGTACTTCTGCCGCCGTGGCAACATTTCCTGCGATAAGCGCAGATAGAATCCCCGCCGCTACTAAACTTTTCTTAGTGATGTTAGTCATTGTGTTTGTACTCCCTCATTATTATGGCTGGTTTTTTAACCAGACTGTTAATCCTGTACGGATCCCTGTACGGCACCGGAGATTTTCTGCCGTCAGGTGATTTATTGTTTTACTGCTTGCTATCACCGACTTTATTTATTCTGGCGGTTCGAGCGACCGCCTTGCGTCGATTTTCTACGTGTCTCCCCTGTCGGAAACACGCGGTTACTCTATTGAGAGAAACTAACTGAAAACAGTTCTCATCAACGTAAAATCTTCTGTAAAATACCTGGTCGGAAAGTATCAAATGCCTTTCTTAACCGCCAATACATTTTACAGATTTGTTAACCAATTCGCTTTTATCGAAAAAAATCGCACATCAATGGTCCTCAAAAAGAGAGGTGATAATCGTAATGTCATGATAGATAACGAATTAAATCCATTGAGCGGTTGATTACCCTGTCCGGTATCAATATGCCGATATAATTTACATAAAATTAACAATTGGTCATTAATTAGCACATTACTCTAAAATAGACACTGAAATAACTAATAACATTTCGATAATCCTTCAGCAAGCCCCAGAGTATAATGTTAGAAAAATAACAGTAAGCCCCCTATTCAGGGACGTAGCCATAAAAATTATTATCTTATAAATCAATGCTTAACAGATGGATTGGCAATCAGCATGTTTTACAATTTCAATGCTAATTTTCAACTTTAGTGAGACGTTTTACTGATAATGAAAAGAACGGAGCTGAGGGCCAGCTCCGTTTACTGAAAACAGTCCCGTCAGGCCAGTAAGCCCGGGAAAATAGATTTGATGCCGGTGACGATGAATTCAATCCCCAACGCCATGAGCAATAAGCCCATAATACGGGTAATAACGTTAATACCCGTTTGCCCCAACAGGCGTACCAGCCAAGGAGCCATACGAAACAGTCCCCAACAGCATAAGGCAAACAGTGCAATCGCCACAAAGAACCCGAACAGGTTTAATGCGCTATGATAGCGAGTCCCCCAGACGATGGTTGAACTTATCGCCCCCGGCCCCGCCATCAACGGCAATGCCAACGGAACAACACCAACATTCTCGCGTATGGCAGTCTCTGACTTTTCCTGTTTGTTTTGTTTATCTTCCCCGAGTTTCCCACTGATCATCGACATTGCAATGGTTACCACCAGAATCCCGCCGGCAATTCTGAACGAATCAATCGAGATACCGAAGAGTTGCAGGATCGCATCACCAAGAAACAACGAGGTCCACAAAATAATCGCCACCGACAGGTTTGCCGTCAGATTGGTTTTGTTACGCGCCGCTGCGGTTTGGTAGCTGGTCATACTGATAAAGACCGGGATGATCCCGACGGGGTTGACCAACGCAAATAACCCAATGAAAAACTTAAAGTAAAGAGGAAAATCAAATAGCGTATGGATCACGGTTAGCTCCGAAGCGTTAGCCGGATAAAATGAGTCATAAAAAATGTTAAAAACCGCGCTGAAGATACGCTTTTTGGCAGCATTCTTCACCTTCTATCTGCGTTAATCTCTGTAAACGTGCTACCAATACTCGGTGTTATTAATATGTATGAAATATGCTAATGTTAATCTCATTCATTCCATCAATTCGTTAACACTTGCCGATAAACACTAAAAGAGCCTGCTGAAAGGTGTCAGCTTCGCGTAAACTTGATCCAGATCACGCAATTACTACTCAGAAGTGAGTAATCTTGCTTACGCCACCTGGAGAAAACGCGTTAGAGTTGAATACGCTAGCGTATAAGCTCTTTTAGTAAATCAATGTAAGGCGGGCGTTAATTAACCGTTTGATTTTCAAAACGTTACACAAATTTTCGTCGATCTGTCTATACTCTCGTAGCGAGCAGATGATTTACTAAAAAAGTTTAACATTATCAGGAGAGCATCATGGCTGTTACTAATGTCGCTGAACTTAACGCACTTGTAGAGCGCGTAAAAAAAGCCCAGCGTGAATATGCCAGTTTCACTCAAGAACAGGTTGACAAAATCTTCCGCGCCGCCGCTCTGGCTGCCGCAGACGCTCGAATTCCTCTCGCGAAAATGGCCGTTGCCGAATCTGGCATGGGTATTGTCGAAGATAAAGTGATTAAAAACCACTTCGCATCTGAATACATCTATAACGCTTACAAAGATGAAAAAACCTGTGGTGTCCTGGCCGAAGACCATACTTTTGGGACCATCACTATCGCTGAACCGATTGGTATCATCTGCGGTATCGTTCCAACCACTAACCCAACGTCTACTGCAATCTTCAAATCGCTGATCAGCCTGAAGACGCGTAACGCTATCATCTTCTCTCCACATCCGCGTGCTAAAGATGCAACCAACAAAGCGGCAGACATCGTTCTGCAGGCTGCTATCGCTGCTGGCGCACCAAAAGACCTGATTGGCTGGATCGATCAACCTTCTGTTGAACTGTCTAACGCTCTGATGCACCACCCGGACATTAACCTGATCCTTGCGACCGGTGGTCCTGGTATGGTTAAAGCAGCATACAGCTCTGGTAAACCGGCAATCGGTGTTGGCGCAGGTAACACCCCTGTTGTTATCGACGAAACAGCAGATATCAAACGTGCCGTTGCTTCCGTGCTGATGTCTAAAACCTTCGACAACGGTGTAATCTGTGCGTCTGAACAGTCCGTTGTGGTAGTAGATTCCGTATACGACGCCGTTCGCGAACGTTTTGCCAGCCACGGTGCCTATATGCTGCAGGGCAAAGAGCTGAAGGCTGTTCAGGACATCATCCTGAAAAATGGCGCGCTGAACGCGGCTATCGTGGGTCAACCGGCATACAAAATCGCTGAGCTGGCTGGTTTCTCCGTGCCGACTAACACCAAGATTCTGATTGGTGAAGTTAAAGTTGTCGACGAAAGCGAACCGTTTGCTCACGAAAAACTGTCTCCGACGCTGGCAATGTACCGTGCGAAAGACTTCGAAGATGCAGTTGTTAAAGCTGAAAAACTGGTTGCTATGGGCGGTATCGGTCATACCTCTTGCCTGTACACTGACCAGGACAACCAGCCAGAACGCGTTGCTCACTTCGGTCAGATGATGAAAACTGCACGTATCCTGATCAACACCCCGGCGTCTCAGGGTGGTATCGGCGACCTGTACAACTTTAAGCTTGCACCATCCCTGACTCTGGGTTGTGGTTCCTGGGGTGGTAACTCCATCTCTGAAAACGTTGGTCCTAAGCACCTGATCAACAAGAAAACCGTTGCTAAGCGAGCTGAAAACATGTTGTGGCACAAACTTCCGAAATCTATCTACTTCCGCCGTGGCTCACTGCCAATCGCGTTGGATGAAGTGATTACCGATGGTCACAAACGTGCGCTGATCGTGACCGACCGCTTCCTGTTCAACAACGGCTACGCTGACCAGATCACGTCTGTTCTGAAAGCTGCGGGCGTTGAAACCGAAGTGTTCTTTGAAGTTGAAGCTGACCCGACGCTGAGCGTTGTGCGCAAAGGTGCTGAACTAGCCAACTCCTTCAAACCAGACGTGATCATCGCGCTGGGTGGCGGTTCCCCGATGGACGCAGCGAAAATCATGTGGGTCATGTACGAACATCCGGAAACCCACTTCGAAGAACTGGCGCTGCGCTTTATGGACATCCGTAAACGTATCTACAAGTTCCCGAAAATGGGCGTGAAAGCGAAAATGATCGCCGTCACCACCACTTCCGGTACCGGTTCTGAAGTCACCCCGTTTGCGGTTGTAACCGACGACGCTACTGGTCAGAAATATCCACTGGCAGACTACGCGCTGACTCCGGATATGGCGATTGTCGATGCTAACCTGGTGATGGATATGCCGAAGTCACTGTGTGCGTTCGGTGGTCTGGATGCCGTCACTCACGCCCTGGAAGCTTACGTTTCCGTACTGGCTTCTGAGTTCTCTGACGGTCAGGCTCTGCAAGCGCTGAAACTGCTGAAAGAAAACCTGCCTGCGTCCTACCACGAAGGTTCTAAGAACCCGGTAGCTCGCGAGCGTGTACACAGTGCAGCGACCATCGCCGGTATCGCGTTTGCTAACGCCTTCCTCGGTGTATGTCACTCCATGGCGCACAAGCTGGGTTCACAGTTCCACATTCCTCACGGTCTGGCGAACGCCCTGCTGATCAGCAACGTTATTCGTTATAACGCAAACGACAACCCGACTAAACAGACTGCTTTCAGCCAGTACGACCGTCCGCAGGCCCGTCGTCGCTACGCTGAAATCGCAGACCATCTGGGTCTGAGCGCACCGGGCGACCGTACCGCAGCGAAAATCCAGAAACTGCTGGCATGGTTGGATGAGATCAAAGCTGAACTGGGTATTCCTAAGTCTATCCGTGAAGCTGGCGTTCAGGAAGCTGACTTCCTGGCACATGTTGACAAACTGTCTGAAGATGCGTTTGACGACCAGTGCACCGGCGCTAACCCGCGTTACCCGCTGATTTCTGAACTGAAACAGATTCTGCTGGATACCTTCTACGGTCGCGAATACAACGAAGGTGAAACTGCCGCTAAAACTGAAGCAGCTGCCGCGCCTAAAGCAGAGAAAAAAGCGAAGAAATCCGCTTAATTCAAAAATCTAAGCTGTAGTATCACGTCGAACGGTCCCTTTAGGGGACCGTTTTTTTTCGCCTGATTTATTATCACCTTCACAGCGCAAAAACTCATGCAGACCATCGTGGTGAATGGACAAGCCCGTAGGAGATTGGAGGAGGATGCGCGTAAAGGGTCTACAGAGGTGATTGTAGGGTAGTACTTCTGACTTATGGCCAGTGGTCTACCCTGCGCGTTACAGCGCCCAGGCTAGCGTAGATTAATCGTGGCTGTGCCGTTCCTGAATGGCCGTCAGAGAGCCCTCAGATTGCGCCTCTTTATAGTGCTTGCGGCATACCGACACATAGCGTTCATTGCCACCAATAACCACCTGTTCTCCCTCGTTATAAGGTCGTCCAGCTTGATCAAGACGTAGTACCATACTCGCCTTCCGCCCGCAGAAACAAATAGTCTTTAATTCGACCAATTTATCTGACCAGGCAAGCAGGTATTCGCTACCGCCAAATAATTCACCACGAAAATCGGTGCGTAACCCGTAACACAAAACCGGAATATCCAGCTGATCGACAACCTCGGATAATTCATAAACCTGCTGGCGTGTCAAAAACTGTGACTCGTCAACCAGTACACAATGTATTCTCTGCTGCGCATTCTCCGCGCGAATTTCTTCGAACAATGATGAATTTTGGTTAAACAGTTTTGCAGGTGACGACAGACCTATACGTGAACTTACTTTCCCTGTTCCAAACCGATCGTCGATTTCCGCTGTATATACAACGGCACGCATGCCACGTTCCTGGTAATTGTATGAAGATTGCAGCAAAGCGGTCGACTTCCCCGCATTCATTGCAGAATAGTAAAAATATAGCTGTGCCATTGACCGTCAGCCCTCACCTGAGTAAATAAATATGGGCGCGATTGTATCATAATTCACAAACATGTCTGCGCACCGTTGTCGCCCACATACGTATAAAAAATCGCGTCAGCATCACTCATCAGCCTCCTAAATATGACGAACTACGGTAAGGTTCAGGAAACAGACTTAAGTTATGGGTCGCACAGTGATGCACACCACCAATGCTCGAATAATCTGACTTATGACGGTATATACACATTCTTTCACAAATAGTGCCCTTGAAATTCATCAACGGTGCTTATCATCACAGTTCAATAAAGAAACCTTGCTTTCAATGTTATTGAATCCCCCTACGAACACCCTGTAATAGTGAATTCCCGTAAGCAAAACTAATACAAAAGGTTGAAATTACTGCAAACAGATACAATTACCGTGCTGTAAAATGTGACCTGAATCTTGAATTTTCCTGCATGACTGAAGAGTAGCCCCCACACCAATAAGCCTTTTTTATGCCCTTTCCCGGACGAAATTTAACGACAATGAATTAATGCAGATACTAAATAAAGCGCAATTTTGAATTCCTTACATTCCTGGCTATTGCACATCTGAATTTATCGCTCTATTATTAGCTCAACAAACCCCACCCAATATAAGTTTGAGATTACTACAATGAGCGAAGCACTTAAAATTCTGAACAACATCCGTACTCTTCGTGCGCAGGCAAGAGAATGCACTCTGGAAACGCTTGAAGAAATGCTGGAAAAATTAGAAGTTGTCGTTAGCGAGCGTCGCGAAGAAGAAAGCGCTGCCGCTGCTGAAGTTGAAGAGCGCACTCGTAAACTGCAACAATATCGTGAAATGCTGATTGCTGACGGTATTGACCCGAACGAACTGCTGAATAGCATGGCTGCGGTTAAAACCGGTGCTAAAGCCAAGCGCGCAGCACGCCCAGCTAAATATAGCTATGTTGACGAAAACGGTGAAACGAAAACCTGGACCGGCCAGGGTCGTACACCGGCAGTAATCAAAAAAGCGATGGAAGAACAAGGTAAACAGCTGGACGATTTCCTGATCAAGGATTAATCCACAATTAGTTTGCTTAAAATCCCGCCGACGGCGGGATTTTTTTTACCTGTACTTCGCATAACACCTACCCATAGGGGTATAAAAAAACGGCGCTGGATAAACAGCGCCGTTGCATGCGGATTAATAACGTGATGTTACTTCTTAATACCCATCTCGTCTTCAAGCCAGGCTTTAAATTCAGCGCCAAGGGTATTATGACGAATACCATATTCGACGAACGCTTGCATATAACCCAGCTTATTACCACAGTCATGGCTTTTGCCCTTCATGTGATAGGCTTCAACCGTTTCTTTTTCAATCAGCATATCGATAGCATCGGTCAACTGAATTTCGTCACCTGCGCCCGGAGGCGTTTTTGCCAGCAGAGGCCAGATATCTGCACTCAGGACATAACGCCCTACAACCGCAAGATTAGATGGCGCGACATCGGCTTTCGGTTTTTCCACAACACCGACCATCGGTACGCTTTCGCCCGGCGCTAATTCCACACCTTTACAGTCCACCACGCCGTAAGCCGTCACATCTTCTACTGGCTCCACCATAATTTGGCTGCTGCCTGTTTCATCAAAGCGACTAATCATTTCGGCGAGGTTATCGCGGGATAAATCAGATTCGTATTCGTCGAGAATAACATCCGGCAGGATGACCGCTACGGGTTCATCACCAACAACCGGGTGCGCACACAATACAGCGTGACCCAGACCTTTTGCCAGCCCCTGACGAACCTGCATAATCGTCACGTGCGGTGGGCAAATAGATTGCACTTCTTCCAGCAACTGGCGCTTAACACGTTTTTCCAGCATAGCTTCAAGTTCAAAGCTGGTATCGAAGTGGTTTTCAATCGAATTTTTAGACGAGTGAGTCACAAGGACAATTTCAGTGATACCCGCGGCAATACATTCGTTGACGACGTATTGAATTAATGGCTTATCAACCAGCGGTAACATTTCTTTAGGAATTGCCTTGGTCGCCGGTAACATCCTGGTTCCTAATCCCGCTACCGGGATAACGGCTTTTTTGACTTTCGAATTAAGGGCAGCCATTTAAAACTCTCCTGGACTGTTCATGTATTGAACGTGTTCATCAATCTGTATCGCATCCGAGTATATCAGTACCGCGACAAGCTTCAGGTCTGAAAAGGACGCGCGTCGGTATAATTAAGATAAATACGAATAAATCTGGCGCTGATAGTAGCACTGCAAAAGACAGGGAGGTGAGCCAATTTGAATCCCTGCCTCTCGATTGTTCATTCTGCGGACAACATCAGTCGCAGACGCCCCCCGGCACCCCAAATTTGGCACTGCCAGGACTCACAGCGTTGGCTTAGTTGGTTGAGGTACGTATTCCCCAACGTTCCCAACGGAACACCATTACTGATTTGCACGTTGTGGCTACCAGTATTTAAGGTCGCATTCAGACCCGCAGAGACCAGGACCAAATTTTTTAAACCGCTATGGTAGTAACCCACCAGCAACGGAAATTGTCCCGGTAGATTGGCCTGTCGCAGCAGATGATTAACCTGTTTCAGGAGCGTACCGAGTTCCGGCAACCGTTGATTCTGATGTGCCAGTTGCTCTTGTAGCAGCCCATTAAACAGTGCCCGTAACAACAGTGCCGCCAGCACGCCATTATCCCCTGCCCGCGTCACATCCAGGCAATAGAAGGCAAGATCGTGTTCCGACAACGGCGCAATATCAAGGACCAGGCCGGGTTGATCGGCGGCAACCAGTTGACGGTAGTTGATGCGACACTGTGAAATCACCTGTTGAACCGGTGGCTGTAGCTCTTGTAACAGTTTTGCTGCTGCTGCGGGGTCGCCGACCATCGCATCCCAGTCACGAAATAACCGCTCTTCTTCTTCAACGCGCGAGTTAAACATGTTGGGGTAAAGGCACGCAAAAACCGTTTCCCGTAGTCGGTTAAGGTCTTTCACCGGCTTAAGCAACACATCATCCACACCGAGGCGAAGTGCTTTGGCAATATCAGACATATTTTCTGTCGCGGAGATAACCAGGATTGGCGTCCGATCGCCACGGTTACGCAGGTATTCAACCAGTTTGAGACCGTTCATTCTCGGCATCGCAAGATCGCAGATCATCAGATCGGGTGTAAAGCGCCCCAATAATTCCAGCGCATCAAGCCCATCGCCCGCTACAGCCGTTGTCGCTCCCAAAGAGGAAAACCATGAGTCCAGAAGTGAGCGAAATACAGGCTCATCTTCAACAATAAGAATCTGTTTTCCGACCAATGGCTGCGTCATATTCTCCCCCCTGACTGGCTTTAATCAATAGTGGCATGCTATTGCTACTCACGCCTGTCAGAATTGACTTAAGTGTTGATAAAAAATGCGTTAGATGTTGGTCTTCACCAGTGGCAGCAACTCATCCATTTTTTTCTCTACCGCAAGCTGCCCGGCAGCAATAGCTGCACCAGCACGGTGGAAGTCCAGCGTGGATATTTGCGGACAAAACGGTTGAATTAGAATATCTGGCGGGTCGCCGGCCATGCGGTTACGTTTAAGCCGGTTTTCCAGCACCTGAATAGAGGTGGTCATGATCTCCATCGCCGTGGGCGCAGTGACCGTTCGTCTGGCGGTGATATTACTCAACCGCTCTTTCAGACGCGCATGCCATGAAAGCTCGTCATCACTCGAGTCGGTATCATTGCTGACGTTAAAGGAGAGCAGATCTTGTTGCATGAGGTGCGCATCATGTTGCAGGTCAACCGCAATGACGATATCGGCGCCTAGCGCACGCGTCAGCGAAACCGGCACAGGGTTAACCACCGCACCATCAACCAGCCAATAACCATTATGTGCAACCGGGGACATCAGACCAGGAATACTGCAAGAGGCCCGCACGGCAAGGTGTAAATCACCTTCGGTAAACCACAGTTCGCGACCCGTACTCAGATTCGTCGCGACGGTAGCAAACCGGCGCTGGCAGTGTTCAATTGACTCGACAGGCATGACGTTGCGGTATTGATTAAACACGCGTTCACCGCGCAGCAATCCGCCTCTGCGCCAGGAGAGATCCATCAGGCGTAAAACATCCCAATAGCTGAACGAGCAGACCCATTGCTCGAGGGCGGGTAATTTATTACACGCATAGGCGGCGCCAACCAACGAACCGATTGAGCACCCTGCAACGATATCAACATCAATGCCCATATGTTTAAGGGCCTTAATCACACCAATATGCGACCAGCCTCGTGCCGCGCCGGAACCTAGCGCCAGCCCAATTTTTATTTTTCTCATTGTACCTACAGACTTCCCCTGGCTTGCAGACGTAGCAACATCACTACGGCTCAGTTAACATAGTGCTACCGTGGCGTTTTTACGCCGTTTTTTTATTCCAGGGAGTATTTTGTGTCTCAGCTTTGTCCCTGTGGTAGCGCTGTCGAGTATAGCCTATGTTGCTACCGTTATGTGTCTGGCGCGCAAGTAGCACCAACGCCGTCACACCTCATGCGTTCTCGTTACTGTGCTTTTGTGATGAAAGACGCAGATTACCTGATTAAGACCTGGCACCCCGACTGTCATGCTGCCGCATTTCGCGATGAGATTAGCGCAGGATTTGCCCATACCGAATGGCTTGGACTTACCCTTTTTGAACAGGCAACGTCGGACACAGAAAATACCGGCTATGTCAGCTTTGTGGCGCGGTTTTCCGAACAGGGGAAAACGGGCGCCATTATTGAGCGCTCTCGTTTTTTAAAAGAAAACGGCCAGTGGTATTATATTGATGGTACGCGCCCGCAAATTGGCCGTAACGATCCCTGCCCTTGCGGGTCAGGTAAAAAATTTAAAAAGTGCTGCGGCTAACCCACGCCCGACAGCATCTATTACGCAAACATTTTCAACAGGAATACCCCGGCAATGCATTCACAACAACGTAAAGTTCTGCGCACTATCTGCCCCGACCAAAAAGGTTTGATCGCACGCATTACCAATATTTGTTACAAGCATGAACTGAACATCGTGCAAAACAACGAGTTTGTTGACCACCGTACCGGTCGCTTTTTTATGCGTACAGAACTGGAAGGCATTTTTAATGACGTCACGCTGCTGACCGATCTCGACGGCGCACTGCCTGAAGGATCCATTCGCGAACTTACGCCAGCAGGCCGTCGCCGCATCGTTATTTTAGTCACCAAGGAAGCGCATTGTCTGGGCGACCTGTTAATGAAAGCCAATTACGGTGGACTCGATGTTGAAATTGCGGCGGTAATCGGCAACCACGACACGCTGCGTTCGCTGGTTGAACGTTTTGATATTCCTTTTGAGCTAGTCAGCCATGAAGGATTAACCCGCGAAGAACACGATCAAAACATGGCCGATGCCATCGACGCCCACCAGCCTGATTATGTGGTGTTGGCGAAATATATGCGTGTCTTGACGCCAGAATTTGTTTCACGCTTCCCGAACAAGATTATTAATATTCACCACTCGTTCCTGCCTGCCTTTATTGGTGCACGTCCGTACCACCAGGCTTATGAGCGCGGCGTCAAGATCATTGGTGCAACGGCTCACTATGTGAATGATAACCTCGATGAAGGTCCAATCATCATGCAGGACGTGATTCACGTGGATCACACCTATACCGCAGAAGATATGATGCGCGCAGGCCGCGACGTAGAAAAGAATGTGTTAAGCCGTGCGCTGTATCAGGTTCTGGCCCAGCGAGTCTTTGTTTACGGTAACCGAACGATTATTCTGTAATCACCAATAATATGAATTGATTAGCTTTACTGCGTTACGGATGAAAAACACGCAAACGATCTACGTTAAGCAAAGGAATGCTTTACAGCGGCGCGTCATTTGATATGATGCGCCCCGCTTCCCAAGGAAGCAGGCCAGTAAAAGCATTACCCCGTGGTGGGGTTCCCGAGCGGCCAAAGGGAGCAGACTGTAAATCTGCCGTCATCGACTTCGAAGGTTCGAATCCTTCCCCCACCACCATTATTCACTACAGCGATGTAGTTAACTCGATGAGCAATGCAGAAGTTTGCACTTATCGGGGAAGGGTGAGAACCTTCGATTAAGGTTCGACTCGAGCGAAAGCGAGAGAACGTTGCTAAAGGCAACGGCCCGAAGGGTGAGGAGCGAAGTGACGAATAATCCTTCCCCCACCACCATCCTCATAGCATTACCTACAATTTGAATTACCCCTGGTGGGGTTCCCGAGCGGCCAAAGGGAGCAGACTGTAAATCTGCCGTCATCGACTTCGAAGGTTCGAATCCTTCCCCCACCACCATCAATCCCCTGTAATACCTCAGCTAAATCAAAGCACAATGCCCTATATTCTGCCCATGCGGGAAGGATGAGAATCTTCGATTAAGGTTCGATTCGGGCATAGCGAGAAAGCGTTGCCGCAGGCAACGACCCGAAGGGCGAAGCGCGCAGCGCTGAGTCATCCTTCCCCCACTACCACTTCCCTGTAGTACCCTTAGCTAAACAGCTAAACCCCATAGGCCGGATAAAACGTATTCGCCACCACCCGGCAACAGCCATAAAAAAACCCCGCCGAAGCAGGGTTTACAATGACGCAGAGAATCGATTAGTGGCGTGCGCGAACAATCTGGTATTTGCGGGTCAAATACTCGACTGGCACGCTCCAGATGTGTACCAGACGCGAGAACGGGAACAGCAGGAACAGCGTCATACCGAGCACCAGGTGCATACGGAAGATAAACGCCACACCGTCCAGGTACTGGGACGCGCCGCCGTGGAAGGTCACCACGGACTGTGCCCAGTTGACCAGCTTCATCATCTCACTCCCGTCCATATGCTGGGCGGAGAACGGAATCGTCAGCAGACCCAGCGCACACTGGATAACCAGAACGGACAGCACCAGAATATCCGCGCCGGTGGTAGTGGCACGCACGCGTGGGCTGAACAAACGGCGTTTGAGCAGCAATACACCACCGACCAGACACATCACGCCGGACGCACCGCCTGCAAACATGGCCATTTTCTGTTTCACTTCCAGCGGCAGCCACGCTTCGTACATCCAGTGCGGCGTTAACATCCCCAGGAAGTGGCCGGCGAAAATACCCAGGATCCCGATATGGAACAGGTTTGACGCCATGTTCATCCCTTTGCGATCCAGCATCTGACTGGATGCCGCACGCCAGGTGTACTGCCCGTAGTCATAACGCAGCCAGCTACCAATCAGGAAGACAGAACCCGCAATGTACGGATAGATGTCAAAAAAGAACGTATTCAGGAAGTGCATTATTGCTGTCCTCCGGTGGTGATATTCAGATACTGCGGCGCGACGGCCCCGGCAAAACGACGCTGGTGAGCGGAGATCTCAGATTCACCGCACCCCTGATCGGCAAAGAATTTCACCTGCTCTTCTTCCCAGACAGCGTCCAGCGCCTGCGGAGTATCATCGCGAACTTCATCCGCAATTTTCTCCGCCACTTTGTCGCTGTCGATAGCCGCATTCGCCAGTTTCAACAGCAGATCGAACAGCACGGCGTAGCGACTTTCACGCTGTTGCAGACGAGCACTGAGCAGGGCCAGAATCGGGGCGATATCCTGCAAACCACCCAGCGCCTCCTCCTTCGGCAACTGCGCCAGATATTCCAGGTACAGCGGCAGATGGTCCGGTAATTCGCGGCTGTCGAGCTGTAAACCGTGCTGCTCGTACTGCGCCATCAGGTCAACCATCGCCTGACCGCGGTCGCGGGATTCACCATGCACATGTTCAAACAACAGCAGCGAGGTTGCACGGCCACGGTCGAACAGTTCACTGTAGCGGGACTGTGCGTCCAGCATGTCCTGCGCGGTTAAATCGCGCAGGAAGACGCCCAGAGTCTGGGCATCATCTTTGTCCAGGTTTTCAGATGACGCGAGTGCATCAAAAAGTTCCTGCTGATGCTGCCATAAGGCAGCATCCGGGTACTCGAGCAGACGCGAAACAATGACGAGTTCAATCATTGGTGCGGCTCCGTTTTGCTGGTCACATCGACAGCATCGATGCGGCGACTGTTGAACAGATTGAATTTGGTGTCCGAACCGTGGCAACCGTCGCCGAAGGTAAAGCCACAACTGCTTTTCTCCGGGAACGCTTCACGCGCCAGCTCACGATGGCTGCTCGGTACCACGAAACGATCTTCGTAGTTCGCGATGGCCAGGTAGCGGTACATTTCCTGTGCCTGCGCTTCAGTCAGACCAACTTCTTCCAGCGCACGGGTGTCGACTTTACCGTCAACGGTTTCCGCACGTTTAAAGTGACGCATCGCCAGCATGCGCTTCAGCGCCAGTACCACCGGCTGCGTATCCCCTGCAGTCAGCAGGTTTGCCAGGTACTGAACCGGAATACGCAGGCTGTCCACGTCCGGCAGAATACCGTTGCTGCCCAGCTCACCCGCATCAGCCGCAGACTGAATCGGTGACAAAGGCGGAACATACCAGACCATTGGCAGCGTGCGGTATTCTGGGTGCAACGGCAGCGCCAGCTTCCAGTCCATCGCCATTTTGTACACCGGAGACTGCTGGGCCGCGTCGATCACGCTCAGCGGAATACCGTCTTTCAGTGCCTGCTCAATGACCGCCGGGTCATTCGGATCGAGGAACACGTCCAGCTGACGCTGGTACAGATCTTTCTCGTTCTCGGTGCTTGCCGCGCTTTCAATGGCGTCAGCGTCATACAGCAGTACGCCGAGGTAACGAATACGTCCGACGCAGGTTTCGGAGCATACGGTCGGCTGACCGGCTTCGATACGCGGATAGCAGAAAATGCACTTCTCTGACTTACCGCTCTTCCAGTTGAAGTAGATTTTCTTGTACGGGCAACCGGTAATACACATACGCCAGCCGCGGCACTTGTCCTGGTCGATCAGCACG
>NZ_SZWV01000076.1:0-45159 GCF_005280945.1 Citrobacter sp. wls718 | reverse complement strand
TTCACGCTTGTAGATGGCACCGCTTGGGCAGGTCGCCACGCACGCCGGGTTAAGGCAGTGCTCGCACAGACGCGGCAAATACATCATGAAGGTATTTTCGAACTGGCCGTACATCGCCTTCTGCATGTTCTCGAAGTTTTTGTCTTTTGACAGCTTCTCGAACTCGCCGCCCAGGTCGTCTTCCCAGTTCGGACCTTTGGTTATCTTGTCCATACGCTTGCCGGTGATCAGCGAACGTGGACGTGCAATCGGCTGCGCTTTGCTGTCAGCCGGAGCGTTGTGCAGCGTCTGGTAGTCGAAGTCAAACGGCTCGTAGTAATCATCGATACCCGGCAGATGCGGGTTAGCGAAGATTTTACCCAGCAGCAGCGCTTTGTTACCCATGCGCGGTACCAGCTTACCGTTGATCTTGCGGATCCAACCGCCCTTCCATTTTTCCTGGTTTTCCCAGTCGGTCGGGAAACCGGTGCCCGGCTTAGTTTCAACGTTGTTGAACCAGGCGTACTCGGTCCCTTCACGGCTGGTCCAGACGTTTTTGCAGGTTACTGAACAGGTGTGGCAACCGATGCACTTATCGAGATTCAGCACCATGCCGACTTGTGAACGAATTTTCATTTTACGCTCTCCTGTACCTGGTCATTGCCTTCGCCATCCAACCAGTCAATGTTCTTCATCTTACGGACCACCACGAACTCATCACGGTTTGACCCTACGGTGCCGTAGTAGTTAAAGCCGTAGGCCAGGTGGGCATAACCACCAATCATGTGCGTCGGTTTCGGCGTAATACGGGTCACAGAGTTATGGATCCCGCCGCGCTGTTCGGTTATTTCCGACCCTGGAATATTCACAATACGTTCCTGGGCGTGGTACATCATGGTCATCCCGGCCGGGACACGCTGGCTGACTACCGCACGGGCGGTTAGTGAACCGTTGCTGTTAAAGACTTCGATCCAGTCGTTATCTTCGATACCCAGATCTTTCGCATCCGCTTCACTCATCCACACGATCGGACCGCCGCGGCCTAATGTCAGCATCAGCAGGTTGTCGCTGTAAGTGGAGTGGATACCCCACTTCTGGTGTGGCGTCAGGAAGTTGAGCGCCTTTTCCGGATTGCCGTTGGATTTCTCGCCCATCACGGCTTTCACCGAACGGGTGTCAATTGGCGGACGATAAACCAGCAGGCTTTCACCGAAGTCGCGCATCCACTGATGATCCTGATACAGCTGCTGACGACCGGTCAGCGTACGCCATGGGATCAGCTCGTGAACGTTGGTGTAACCGGCGTTGTAAGAAACATGCTCATCTTCCAAGCCAGACCAGGTCGGGCTGGAGATAATTTTACGCGGCTGCGCCTGAATATCGCGGAAGCGGATTTTCTCGTCTTCTTTATTCAGTGCCAGATGCGTATGGTCACGGCCGGTAAATTCACTCAGCGCAGCCCAGGCTTTCACCGCCACCTGACCGTTGGTTTCCGGCGCCAGGGTGAGGATCATCTCGGCGGCATCAATCGCCGTATTCAGCATCGGCTGACCTTTAGCCGGGCCTTCTGCCTTGGTGTAGTTAAGCTTACGCAGCAAGTCCATTTCGCTCTGGGTGTTCCAGGCAATCCCTTTCCCGCCATTACCGACTTTATCCATCAGTGGGCCGATGGAGGTGAAGCGTTCGTAAGTTGCTGGGTAATCACGCTCAACGGTCATGATGTGCGGGGCAGTAACGCCTGGGATCAGATCGCATTCGCCTTTTTTCCAGTCCTTCACGTCCAGCGGCTGCGCCAGTTCGGCAGCTGAATCGTGCTGGATAGGCAGCGTCACCACGTCGGTTTCTTTACCGAGGTGACCGACGCAGACTTCAGAGAATTTCTTGGCGATGGCTTTGTAAATTTCCCAGTCGCTTTTCGATTCCCAGGCCGGATCAACAGCGGCAGACAGCGGATGAATAAACGGATGCATGTCCGATGTATTCATGTCGTCTTTTTCATACCAGGTGGCGGTAGGCAACACGATGTCGGAATACAGACAGGTGCTCGACAGACGGAAGTCCAGCGTCACCACCAGATCCAGCTTGCCATCGAGACCGTTATCCTGCCATTCCACTTCTTCTGGCTTCACACCACCCTGTTTGCCCAGATCCATCCCCTGAATACCGTGTTCAGTACCCAGCAGATACTTCAGCATGTACTCATGACCTTTACCGGACGAGCCCAGCAGGTTAGAACGCCAGATGAACAGGTTACGCGGATGGTTTTTACCGTTTTCAGGTTGTTCTGCCGCAAAGCGAATAGAACCCTCTTTCAGCGATTTCACGGTGTAATCCACCGGCGTCATCCCGGCTTTTTCCGCCTCACGGGCAATGTACAGCGGGTTGGTGCCCAACTGCGGCGCAGATGGCAACCAGCCCATACGTTCAGCGCGTACGTTAAAGTCGATCAAATGACCGCTATATCGGGACTTGTCCGCCATCGGCGACAGCAGTTCCTGCGCAGTTACCGTCTCATAACGCCACTGGCTGGAGTGGTTATAGAAGTAGGAGGTGCTGTTCATGTGACGTGCCGGACGCTGCCAGTCAAGGCCAAACGCCAGCGGCTGCCAGCCGGTCTGCGGACGCAGTTTTTCCTGACCCACATAGTGCGCCCAACCGCCACCGCTCTGACCAACGCAGCCGCAGAACACCAGCATGTTGATCAATCCGCGATAGTTCATATCGAGGTGATACCAGTGGTTCAGACCGGCACCGACGATGATCATTGAACGACCGTGCGTTTTGTCAGCGTTATCGGCAAATTCACGGGCGATACGCACGATTTGAGCGCGTGATACACCGGTAATTTTTTCTGCCCATGCCGGGGTATATGCTTTGATGTCATCGTAGCTGGTGGCGCAGTTTTCATCGTTCAGACCGCGTTCCAGACCGTAGTTCGCCATGGTCAGGTCATAAACGGTGGTCACCAGCGCGGTAGTACCGTCCGCCAGTTGCAGGCGTTTGACCGGCAGTTTGTGCAGCAGAACGTTTTCCAGTTCGACTTTATTGAAGTGCTCGGTGCCTTCGCCGCCAAAGTATGGGAAGCCGACTTCAGCGATGTCATCCTGGCTGCCCAGCAAGCTGAGCTGCAGTTCGGTTTCTTTACCGGACGTGCCGTCGCGCTGCTCAAGGTTCCACTTCCCTTTTTCGCCCCAGCGGAAACCAATCGAACCGTTTGGCGCGACCATCTCGCCGTCGGTATTGACGGCAACGGTTTTCCACTCTGGGTTATTTTCCTGGCCCAAAGAATCGACCAGATCGGCGGCGCGCAGCATACGGCCCGCCGCATAGTAACCGTCACGCTCTTCGAGCATCACCAGCATCGGGAAGTCGGTGTAACGACGCACATAGTCGGTGAAGTACTGGCTTGGGTTATCAAGGTGGAACTCACGCAGCATGACGTGGCCCATTGCCAGCGCCATCGCGGCATCGGTGCCCTGCTTCGGTGCCAGCCACAGGTCGCACAGCTTGGCAATTTCGGCGTAGTCCGGGGTGATCGCGACCGTTTTGGTCCCTTTGTAGCGAACTTCAGTGAAGAAGTGGGCATCCGGGGTACGGGTCTGCGGAACGTTTGAACCCCAGGCGATGATGTAGCTGGAGTTGTACCAGTCGGCAGATTCCGGAACGTCGGTCTGCTCACCCCAGGTCTGCGGAGACGCAGGCGGCAGGTCACAGTACCAGTCGTAGAAGCTCAGGCAGGTACCGCCAATCAGGGACAAGTAACGTGCACCGGAGGCGTAGGAAACCATCGACATTGCCGGGATCGGCGAGAAGCCTGCCACGCGGTCAGGGCCGTAGGTTTTGACGGTGTAGACGTTAGAAGCGGCAATCAGCTCATTCACTTCCTGCCAGGAAGAACGTACAAAACCACCACGACCGCGCGCTTGCTTGAAGCTTTTTGCTTTATCGGCGTCTTCGATGATGGATGCCCATGCGTCTACCGGATCGCTGTGCAGTCTTTTCGCTTCACGCCACATTTTCATCAGGCGTTTACGCATCAGCGGGTATTTCAGGCGGTTAGCGCTGTAGAGATACCAGGAGTAGCTCGCACCGCGCGGGCAGCCGCGTGGTTCATGGTTTGGCAGGTCTGGACGGGTGCGCGGGTAGTCGGTTTGCTGGGTCTCCCAGGTCACCAGACCATTTTTCACGTAGATTTTCCAGCTGCATGAGCCGGTGCAGTTTACCCCATGAGTTGATCGCACGACTTTGTCATGCTGCCAACGCTGGCGGTATCCATCCTCCCAGTCCCGGTTAGTATTGAGAAGCTGGCCGTGCCCATCGGCAAAGGTTTCGCCCTTCTGCTTGAAGTAGCGAAACCGGTCCAGGAATTTACTCATCGGTTGTCTCCTGTAGGAGCCTGACGGCTCTCTGATAAATCGACATTGCTTGATTGAGAGCGAAGGTAACGCTATGAAAGCGCGTGGGAATTGATAACGATCAAGGCAGGCAGGGATGGGAAAGAGAGGTTAAATTTTATATACCCCTTAAGTGGGATGGGGTAAAACCCAGTAATCAATTGATTTTAAATATGATTTTAAAATTAACTCATCATACAAATGTTTAATTCTTTACAAGTGAGTATTAAGGGGTATCCCCCTGGCAGGCCTCTTTCTGTGCACCGTTCTGACAGACGATAGTCTCTGTAGACAAATAAGTATGTTGTAACTAATTACAGACAAAAAAAAGCGCGGTCTAACACCGCGCAAAGGATAATCAACCTACACGTCATCTTTCAAACTGCTTCCGCGTTGGCTGTGCTCGTTCTCCCCAGTCACTGACTTGAGTATGCTCCTGGGGATTTCTCACTTGCCGCCGTGATGCAGTTTGAGTGATTTTGTGTACATTACTTTTTTATTTTTTAGAATGACGTCCGTATACCACCCAAGTGATGACCACGCAGGCGACATAGAAGATCAGGAACATTTTCATCGCATCCACCGGCGAACCGGTTAACGCCAGCGACGTACCAAACGCTTTAGGAATAAAGAAGCCGCCAATCGCGCCGATAGCTGAGATAAAGCCCAGTGCTGCCGCCGTGTCGGTTGCCGCTTCACGCATCGCTTTCTCTTCGGAGCCACCTTCGGCTTTCACTCGGTCCATCGTCAGTTTACGGAAGATCACAGAGATCATCTGGAAGGTAGAACCACTACCCAACCCAGCCGTCAGGAACAGCGCCAGGAACACCGCAAAGAAGGCGATAAAGTTGCCACCCTCACCGTTTGTTGGCAGCGTAAGGAACAGCAAGGCGCTGAAAATGGCCATCAGGACAAAGTTCACCAACGTCACACGCGTTCCGCCCAGTCGGTCAGAAATTGCCCCACCGGCAGAACGAGCCAGGGCGCCAATCAGCGGACCAAAGAAGGCGTAATGCAGGATCTGCACCTCAGGGAACTGCGTTTTTGACAGCATGGCAAAACCGGCAGAGAAGCCGATAAAGGAGCCGAAGGTTGCCAGATACAGCAGACTCATAATCCACAGATGTCCGCGTTTCAGCACCGGTAATTGCTCTTTCAGTGACGCTTTAGAGGTTGCCAGTTCGTTCATACCAAACCACGCAGCCAGCGTCAGCACCGCCAGGAACGGTACCCAAATCCACGCGGCGTTGGCCAGATACAGTTGCGTGCCATCCGGTTGTTCAACGCCGTGGCTACCGAATGCCGCGAAGATAGACAAGGAGACCACCAGTGGCGCAAGCAACTGCATCACGCTGACGCCCATGTTACCCAGACCGCCGTTCAGCCCCAGTGCACCGCCCTGTTTCTGTTTCGGGAAGAAGAAACTGATGTTAGCCATGCTGGAAGCAAAGTTTGCCCCGGCAAAACCGCACAGCAGAGAGATGATAATAAACGTGCTAAACGGCGTGGTGGTATCTTGCACGGCAAAACCTAACCATACGCAAGGAATGATCAGGATCCCGGTGCTGAATGCCGTCCAGCGACGTCCGCCAAACAGAGGAACCATAAAGGAGTACGGAACACGCAGCAGCGCACCGGAAACCGACGGTAATGCCGTCAGCATGAACAGCTGCTCGGTGGTAAAGTCAAAGCCAACCTTCGGTAAGTTCACCGCCACGGCGCTAAATAACATCCATACGCAAAATGCCAGCAGCAGACAAGGGACGGAAATCCACAGGTTGCGGCTGGCAATACGATGACCTCTTTGTTGCCAAAAGGCGGGATCTTCCGGCCGCCATTCTGTAATTACAGATCCAGATGCCCTTTCCGGGGCAGATGAGTGACTCATAGACACCTCTGATACTTGTTTCGATGCCTGCAACATTAGGGTTTACAGCGAGAGGTAAGTTGATATAAATCAAAGGAAAAGATGTCATTATTAGTGCTTAAAATTTATCATTACCCCAAATGAGTACATAACATCGCTAAAAAAGATGTGGTTTTTCACGCTTCTGTCGCCCCCTACTCCCCTCAGCCGGGGATCTCTCCCACCTGCGGCAATTAAGGGGTAGCCCGTTTGAGGTATGGGTATACTCCAGTGTATAGCTGAGAATAACGCCACTGCTTGCAGCAGCATCGTCATTCATAAGGTTTTCGCTACAACGAAATCCTGAAGGAAGAAGTCACCATGTTAAAACGTTGTCTCTCTCCGCTTACGCTGGTCAACCAGGTGGCGCTGATTGTTTTACTGTCCACCGCAATCGGCGTGGCAGGTATGGCCGTCTCCGGCTGGTTGGTTCAGGGCGTTCAGGGCAGCGCGCATGCGATTAACAAAGCCGGCTCCCTGCGTATGCAGAGCTATCGTCTGCTGGCAGCGGTTCCGCTGGATGCCAATGACCAGCCGCTGCTGGAAGAGATGGAAAGAACGGCCTTCAGCCCGGAACTCACGCGCGCCGCTAAGCGCGACGGACAACAGGCACAGCTGAAGGCGTTACAGGATTACTGGCATACCGAACTGGCGCCAGGGCTATCACATGCACAAAACGCGGACGCCGTTGCCGAGGACGTTACGCAGTTTGTGGCAGGACTGGATAAGCTGGTGACCGCCTTTGACCACACCACGGAATTGCGTATTGAGCGCGTGGTGATGCTGCATCGTCTGATGGCCGTGTTTATGGCACTGCTGCTGGTTTTCACCATTATCTGGCTGCGTGTTCGTCTGCTGGAACCGTGGAAACAGCTGCTGTCGATGGCGCGAGCCGTCAGCCAGCGTGATTTTACCCAGCGCGCACGCATTAGCGGGCGTAATGAAATGGCGGCCCTGGGATCGGCACTGAACAATATGTCAGAAGAGCTGGCAGAAAGTTACGCGGTACTGGAACAGCGGGTGCAGGAGAAAACCGCCGGTCTGGAGCATAAAAACCAGATCCTCTCCTTCCTGTGGCAAGCCAACCGCCGTCTGCACTCTCAGGTACCACTGTGTGAACGTCTTTCCCCGGTACTCAACGGGCTACAAAATTTAACGCTGTTGCATGATATCGAACTGCGGGTGTACGACCTGGAAGATGAAGATAATCACCAGGAGTTTACCTGTCAGTCGAACGTCAGCTGTGATGAAAAAGGGTGTCATCTGTGTCCGCGCGGCACGCTGCCCGCCATTGACGGCGGAATCACACTGAAATGGCGACTGACCGATGCGCATACTCAGTATGGTATTCTGCTGGCCACGTTGCCGCACGGACGTCATCTTAGCCACGACCAGCAGCAACTGGTTGATACCCTGGTTGAACAACTGACCGCGACGCTGGCGCTGGACAGGCAGCAGGAGCGTCAGCAGCAGTTGATTGTGATGGAAGAGCGTGCCACCATTGCACGCGAACTGCATGATTCTATTGCACAATCGCTTTCTTGTATGAAGATGCAGGTCAGCTGTTTGCAAATGCAAGGCGAGGCGCTGCCGGAAAACTGCCGCGACCTGTTGAGTCAAATTCGTAATGAACTGAACACGTCCTGGGTGCAGTTGCGTGAGCTGTTAACCACTTTCCGTTTGCAGTTAACGGAGCCTGGATTGCGCCCCGCGCTGGAAGCCAGCTGCCTGGAATACAGCGCCCGATTTGGTTTTACGGTGAAGCTGGATTACCAGCTGCCACCGCGTCTGGTGCCTTCGCACCAGGCTATTCACCTGTTGCAAATTGCCCGTGAAGCCCTGAGTAATGCCCTGAAACACTCTCACGCCGATGACGTTGTGGTGACGGTGGTGCAAAATGGCAAGCAGGTCAAACTGACAGTGCAAGATAACGGCTGCGGCGTACCGGAAAACGCCGAACGCAGTAACCACTACGGCATGATTATTATGCGCGATCGTGCGCAAAGCTTGCGCGGCGATTGCCGTGTACGCCGTCGCGAGACTGGCGGTACTGAAGTTGCTGTCACTTTCATTCCCGAAACAAACTTCACAGAAGTCCAAGGAGATACCCATGAGTAATCTGGAACCGGCAACCATCCTGTTGATCGATGATCATCCGATGTTGCGAACCGGTGTAAAACAGCTTGTCAGTATGGCGCCCGATATTACCGTGGTCGGCGAAGCCAGTAATGGCGAGCAGGGTATCGAGCTGGCTGAGTCTCTTGATCCCGATCTGATCCTGTTGGATCTCAATATGCCCGGTATGAACGGTCTGGAAACGCTCGATAAGCTGCGCGAAAAATCCCTGTCCGGCCGCATCGTCGTATTCAGCGTCTCCAATCATGAAGAAGACGTGGTCACCGCCCTGAAACGCGGCGCGGATGGTTATTTGTTGAAAGACATGGAACCGGAAGATTTGCTGAAGGCATTACAGCAAGCGGCCGCCGGTGAAATGGTGCTTAGCGAAGCTTTAACACCCGTACTGGCCGCCAGCCTGCGTGCTAATCGTGCCACCTCAGACCGCGATGTCACCCAGCTCACGCCGCGCGAACGCGACATCCTGAAACTGATTGCCCAGGGCCTGCCTAACAAGATGATTGCCCGCCGTCTGGACATCACCGAAAGCACGGTCAAAGTCCACGTGAAGCATATGCTGAAGAAAATGAAGCTCAAATCACGCGTAGAAGCCGCGGTATGGGTACATCAGGAACGCATTTTCTAATTTTTAATGCTGCTTATCGTCAACGAGGATCATTTTCCGACACCGCGCTAAACGGTTCGGTCAGTGATAGCGTGATCTCATTGGAAGAGACACGCTGACCCTGTTCGTCTTCCACCACCACCGACAGCCGCCAGCGGTTTGTTGCCCCGTCACTGCTGTCCCACTTTGGCATAATAATCGTCCAGCCTTCTGCACTCCGGGTAGTTGTTCCCGCCGTCAAACTCAGCGCTTGCGTATCCCCCTGCCACGTCAGGTGGCGAATACCGTGCTGACTGCGCACCTCCAGCTTCAGCGCTACCGACTCGCCAGGCGTGAGATCCCACGGCGGAGTTGCCAGAAACACAGCCAGGGTTTTGCGCTGGCGATATTCCATCGTCGGCAGATTGTTACGCTGTGGTAAGTCATAACGACTCCCGCGCAAGGACTGACTGCCAGCCACTTCGCTGACCATCAACTGTTTTTTTAACGGCACGCCAAAGCGATAGTTAAGCTTTACGCCGACGCTGTTCTGGCTGACCCCGCTTTCACCCTGCTTATGCTGCGCGGTCACCGTCACCAGCGGCACCGGCGTGTAGCTCAGCCCCAGCTTGACCGCCACCGGATTATGGTAGCCGGTTCCGGAATGAAACAGATCGACCTGGTCGCCAAAGTATTGCTCCACGCTAACGCTGGTATTGAGATGTTCATAAAACGAGACCCGCATCAGTGCAGTAAGGTCATATCCCCGCGCCATGCGCTGCACCTGCGTCGCAGAACGTTCCTGCCAGGACGAGAACGGCTGGTAATAATTGGCGGATAAGCGCAGATACTCGCCCCACGCTTCAGCACCCACGCCACCGCGCGGCAGGTTTTCATCCAGCAGAGTGTCATAAAAGGTGTTGTAACCTAACAACCAGCCGTTGCGTACCCAGCGCTGCCCGATGCCCAGATTACTGACCAGCCCCTCATCTTGCTGGGTTATCCCCATCTGGCTCCAGGTCAGGTAGCGTTGATTATCCTGCCAGGGAATAAACCAGCTTCCCCGGCTGCCGGTAAAGCGACCCTCGTTATCCACCTGTAGCCCAACGCTGGCATTACCCCAGGGAGAAAGCAACGACTCCAGTTGTTGATTCACCTGCTCACTGACCGTGTCACGCACCTGGCCAAACGCAAACTGCTTCGCCTGTTCACCGGTATCAAGACCATTATCGGTCATGCTGGCTTCGCCAAACGCTTTGACCATTTCGGCAAAATGCTTTTCACCGGCCCGGGACTCCGCTGCCATGCCAAGATCGGGTAAGCCATCATGATTGTTGTCAAACGGGTTGGCGGCCTGCTGGATAAACGAAGACTGCGCGCTGGCAGTACCGCCTGCCAGCGGCAAGAGTAGGAGGATACTACGTGTACAACTGAAAAAACGGCTCAAATCGTCGGTGGCTTTTACATCATTAAAATCAGGTCTCTCGACCGTTAACCATACCTTTCAGGCCAGCAATTTGCAGCCTTTTCTCAAATTTTCAGGAATATCCTTACTCTTTAAGCGTTACCGTTTGTTTCAGTAAGGCACGCAACTCCGGGATGCACGACCCACAGTTGCTGCCGCAGCGCAGCTGTTGCCCCAACGTCTGAACCGAATGGCAACCGTCGGTGATCGCCCGGACGATCGCCATTTCGCCTACGCTGAAACAGCTGCACACTATCGCCCCCTCGTCAGGCGCTATACCTGCGGGTTTGCCGCTCAGCAGCGCATGGCGTATTTCAGCATTGTCTGGCGCTCGCACAAACGCGGCGAGAATAGTGACGGTGTCAATCTCAGGCTGCGTCGCCGCCGACCAGAATCCCAGCATCAGTTGCCCCTCCCGCCAGGCCAGGATATTCAGCCCCTGGCCCCAGTGCGCCTGCTGGATTTGCCAGCCTTGTGCCGTGCAGTACTGGCATAGCCAGCTGGCGAATTCCCTGTCACCCGCCAGGGTATAGCGAAAAACCGTGTCCGCCGCTTTGCGCCACCAATGGACAAAACCGGGCAGTGTTAATTGATGCCGACTAAACATCTCCCCCTGCCATTGCGGCTGCCAGGGCATGATACGCACCGCAGTCTGTTTGCTTTCTGGCTGTCCGGAATGGGGATCGCACACCGGCGCGACCAGCGCGTTTACCCGGCCCTGACGGGCAAAGCTGTTGTTCCAGTGCATCGAGGTAAACGCGCTGCCCGCCCGCTGACCTGGTTGGATTGCCACCCTGCCCACCATCAGCCCGCGCGGGGAACTGATACGACACAGCGCTCCCCCGGTCAGCTGAAATCGTGCGGCGTCCTCGGGTGACACCTCGACCAGCGGTTCGCTGATGTGCTGCATCAGGCGCGAAACGGTGCCGGTGCGGGTCATGGTGTGCCACTGGTCACGGATACGCCCGCTGTTTAACACCAGCGGATAGAGCGCATCACAGGCAGTTGTCATCCCCTGCGGCGTGACCGGCACCAGCCGCAAACGCTGGTTCGCGTGCCAGCCCTGCCAGAGGTTTAGCGGCGCTAGACGTCGACTGACCGGCCAGCGAACCGGGGTCATGTCTTCCCACTGCGCGTACGTCATATCGGCCAGGGCACCAATATCAAAGGCGCGTTCCCCATTATTTTCAAAACCGGAAAGCGCCGCATGTTCACAGAAGACCTCCCACGCGTTTTGCCAGCTAAACGCCCCGGCATACCCCAGCTGTTTAGCCATCTGGGCGATAATCCACCAATCCGCACGCGCCTCACCGGGAGAGGACAAAAAGGCGCGCTGGCGAGAAATGCGCCGCTCTGAATTGGTCACCGTACCATTCTTCTCTCCCCAGGCCTGCGCCGGAAAGCGAATGTGGGCATAGCGACTGGTATCGGTGTCGGCCACCACCTCGGAGACAATGACCAGCGGGCAGGCCGCCAGCGCCTGACACACGGCATGGCTGTCCGGTAGCGATACCGCCGGGTTAGTCCCCATGATCCACACCGCTTTAATCTTGCCGTTGCCAATAGCCTCGAACAGCTCGACCGCCATCAACCCCGGCGTTTGCGCCAGCCGCTCAGCACCCCAGAAGCGGGCCACGCGCGACAGGTCCTGCGGGTCAAAACTCATCTGCGCTGCCAACTGCGTCGCCAGCCCGCCTACCTCGCGACCGCCCATCGCGTTTGGCTGTCCGGTCAGCGAAAATGGCCCGCACCCGGCGTGGGCGTATTTACCGCTGGCCAAGTGGACGTTGATGATCGCATTGCATTTATCGCTGCCGCTGGCGGACTGGTTAATGCCCATGGTGTACAGCGTGACGGCCTTTGGCGCCTGCATAAACGCGTCATAAAACGCGGTGACTTCCGCCACCTCCAGCCCACAAAACTCCGCCACCCGCGCCACGTCCCAGTCACGCGCAATAGCCAGCGTTTCCGTTGCCCCGTCAAAATCCCCCAGCGCTGCACCGTCGGTGGCAATTCTGTTGAGCAAACCCACAAACAGCCCACCGTCGCTGCCAGGCAGCAGCGGCAGATGCAGATCCGCAATATCACAGGTGGCAGTACGTCGGGGATCGATAACCACCACCTTCAACAATGGATTAGTTTGTCGTGCCTGCACCAGCCGTTGGTACAACACTGGATGCGTCCACGCGGCATTCGATCCCACCAGCACCACCAGATCGCTACACTCGATATCTTCATAGCTGCAGGGCACCACGTCGGCACCCAGCGCCCGCTTATAGCCGGTCACCGCCGACGACATGCAAAGCCGCGAGTTGGTATCGATATTGGCCGCACCGATAAAACCTTTCATCAGCTTGTTGGCCGCGTAGTAATCTTCCGTCAGTAGCTGACCGGAAGCGTAAAAGGCCACCGCCTGCGGGCCGTACTGGGCGATAATGCTGCGCAGACGCGTGCCTGCGGTTTCCAGCGCCTGCGACCAACTGACCTTCGCCCCGTCAACCGTCGGCTGTAACAATCTGCCGCTCAGCCCGGTGGTTTCCGCCAGCGCCGCGCCTTTGACGCACAGGCGACCAAAGTTTGCCGGATGGTCAGGATCGCCCCGGACGTTAACGCCTTTTTCGCTCACCTGGGCGATCACCCCACAGCCGACGCCACAGTAGGGACATGTGGTACGTATCTCACTCATGAGGCCTCCGCGCGCAGAATCAATGCCTGATTGCCCACCCACACTTTTCCATCCACCACTTTCACCGGCCAGGCGCGTACCGCCTGCTCGCCGCTGTCATACTGGCGACCATCACGCAGGCGAATGCGCTGTTTATACAGCGGCGAAATCACAACAGGCTCACCGGCCACATCCCCCAAAATGCCGCGCGAAAGTACCTGAGCGTCACTGCCGGGTTCACGATTATCCAGCGCATAAATCGACTGACCAAAACGGAAGAGTGCGATTTGCAAGTCACCCAGTCGGGCACCAATCCCTGCCTGTTCCGGGATCGCCTCAAGTGGGCAGATCGCCTGCCAGGGTTTCACCGGCAATGTCTCACGAGCATGGCGTACAGGCGGGGCCAACTGCGGCTGGCCGCGCAAGGTTTGACGCGCGATGGCGTCATCCGGGGCATCGCTGTTGACGTAAGAGCGAAACAGCGCCAAACGTTGCGGACTGCTGAGCGTGGTTTGCCACTCGCACTGGTAGCTTTCCACTACCCGCGCCATCTCTTGTTCCAGTTCGCTGGCAATACCTAAGCTATCGTCCATGATCACCTCGCGCAGGTAATCAATACCGCCCTCGAGATTGTCCATCCAGGTACTGGTGCGCTGCAGGCGGTCCGCGGTGCGGATGTAGAACATCAGGAAACGATCGATGGTCTGAATCAGCGTGGCATCATCCAGATCGCTGGCAAATAGATCGGCATGGCGCGGCTTCATGCCGCCGTTGCCGCACAAATACAGGTTCCAGCCTTTATCCGTGGCAATGACGCCGACATCTTTCCCTTGGGCTTCGGCACACTCGCGGGTACAGCCGGAAACCGCCATTTTGATTTTGTGCGGTGCGCGCAGGCCCTTGTAGCGATTCTCCAGTGTGACCGCCAGTCCGGTTGAGTCTTGAACACCGTAGCGACACCAGGTTGAGCCGACACAGGACTTCACCGTACGCAGCGACTTCCCGTAAGCGTGCCCGGTCTCGAACCCCGCCTCGACCAGCTCGCGCCAGATATCGGGCAACTGTTCAAGCCGCGCACCGAAGAGATCAACCCGCTGCCCGCCGGTAATTTTGCTGTACAACTGGTAGCGTTTAGCAATCTGACCAATGGCAATCAGGCCATCCGGCGTCACTTCCCCCGCCGGCATGCGCGGGACCACCGAATACGATCCGTCTTTTTGAATGTTGGCAAAATAGCGATCGTTCGTATCCTGCAACGGCAGATGCGCAGGTTTAAGCAGATACTCATTCCAGCAGGATGCCAGCACCGACCCCACCAGCGGTTTACAAATTTCACAGCCGTGCCCGTGTCCATAGCGGGCAATCAACTGTTCGAAAGTGTGAATATGATTCACCCGCACCAGATGATAGATTTCCTGACGCGACCAGGGAAAGTGTTCACAGATATCCTTTTTGACCTCCACACCCTGTGCAGCCAGCTGATGCTCCATCACCTGTTTGACCAGTGCGCTGCACCCGCCACAGCCGGTTGCCGCTTTGGTACACTGTTTTATTGCACCGATATCCGTCGCCCCAGCGCTGACCGCCCGGCAGATATCGGCCTTGCTGACGTTATGACAAGAACAAATCTGTGCGGCGTCAGGGAGTGCCGCCACCCCAAGCACTTTCGGTGCGCTACCCGCCACGGCAGGCAGGATCAGCGATTCCGGCTGCGCGGGCAGCACCAGTCCGTTCAACATCATTTGTAGTAGCGTGGCATAGTCACTGGCATCGCCCACCAACACGCCGCCCAGCAGCGTTTTGCCGTCGGCGCTGACGACGATTTTCTTGTAGATTTGCTGTGGGCCGTGGGTCCACTGATAGCTTTGCGCCCCCGGCGTGCGCGCCTGCGCATCACCAAATGACGCCACATCAACGCCGAGCAGCTTGAGCTTAGTGCTCATGTCCGCCCCGCCAAAACTCGCCTCTTCCCCGGCCAGCCGTGCGGCGGCAACGCGCGCCATCTGATAGCCCGGCGCCACCAGTCCAAATATCCGCCCTTCCCACAGCGCGCACTCGCCGATGGCGTAAATGGCGTCATCTGACGTGCGGCAGTGGCTATCAATGCTTATTCCACCGCGATCGCCGAGGTGTAAGCCACTGCGGCGAGCCAGCGTATCCTGTGGGCGAATACCGGCGGAGAACACCACCAGATCGGTCTCCAGCCGTTCTCCGTCGGCAAAATGCAGCACCAGGCCGTCTGGCGTACGCTCAATTTCGCGGGTGGATTTTGCGGTATGCACCCCCACCCCCAACGCCTCAATTTTTTCGCGCAGCATAGCGGCGCCGGCATTATCCAGTTGCACCGACATCAGGTTCGCGGCAAATTCAACGACATGGGTTTCCAGTCCAAGCTGGCGCAGCGCATTGGCCGCCTCCAGCCCAAGCAGCCCACCGCCAATCACCACCCCACGCCGGGCATTTTTCGCTTTTTCCGCAATGGCATCGAGATCATCGAGCGTACGGTAAACAAAACAATCCGCGGAATCACCGCCTTTTACCGGCGGCACAAACGGGTACGATCCGGTGGCCAGCACCAGCGCATCCCAGTGGGTTTCATGGCCGCTGGCGGTACGGATAACCCGAGCTTCACGGTCGATTTGCGTAACACACTGCGCAAGACGCAGCTCGATACCGTGACGTGCAAAGAAGTCCTCGTCCACCAGTGACAGCGACTGCGCGCTGCGCCCGGCGAAATACTCGGAAAGATGTACCCGATCATAGGCGGCATAACGTTCTTCGCCGAACACCACGATGTGATACTGCATATGCAGGTTGCGGCTTACGCATTGCTCGAGAAAATGGTGGCCAACCATACCGTGTCCCACAACAGCCAGCGTCGGTTTTGTCATCGTCATCAGTCCTGCAGCCGGTGGCTGCGTATCAAAGCGGTCAAATAGCCAGGCGGAATTTGCCGGCGCGTGTGCATCCAGCAAGTCGGTGAGCGGCGCAGCGCTGCGGCAATTGCCCATTAACAGCACGCCATGGAGTTTTCCGTCGCGAATCAGCAGACGGCGGTAGTGTCTGCTGAGCGGATCCCAGCTACTCAACGCGGTATCCGTGGGTTCGGCGTCCGTTACCCCAGCGCTGAACAGTTCGATTCCCGTCACCTTCAGGCGCGTGCCGCGATCCTGCCAACGAAATCCCTCGCCGTTCTGGCCTGCCAGGCGTGCAGCCAGCACCTCGGCCTGCTGCAGGCACGGTGCCACCAGCCCCCAGGTCTGGCCGTTAATTTCACAACACTCGCCCACCGCGCTGATGCCTGCGACGGTGGTACGCAGTTGTGCGTCCACCACGATCCCCCGTTGGCAGCTCACACCGCTCTCCTGCGCCAGGTGGATATTGGGTTTGACGCCGGTCGCCATCACCACCCGCTGCGCGGCCAACTGCTCACCATCCAGCAATGTGACGCGATCTCCCTGAATGCAGGTAATCCCGGAATTGAGCACGCAGCGAATACCGCGCGCTGTCAGCTGGGCCTGCAACAGATCGCTGGCCTGCCGATCCAGCTGGTGCTCCATCAGGCGTTCGGCGCGATGAATTAACGTGACGTTGTCACAATTTAGCCGTAGCGCTGCCGCCGCCTCCACGCCGAGTACGCCGCCGCCAAGCACCACCACCGGGCCCGGTCGTTGCAAGATGGCCTCCACATCCGCCATCGTGCGAAACGCGTGCACATGCGCCTGTTCACCGCCGGCAATTGGCGGAATAAACGGCACCGAGCCGGTGGCAAAAACCAGCTCATCCCACTCAAGGATGCGCGTGCAGGTCGTCAGCCGGCGGCGAGTCGCATCAACGGTCAGCACGCGCTCCCCGCTCAGCACCGTCACGCCGTGGTCGGTATACCACTGGCGCGGATGAAGTAGCGTGTGGGCAAACGTCTTCTCCCCACCCAGCACCGGTGATAGCTGGATGCGGTTATAGGCCAGCTGCGGTTCCTCACCGATAAGCGTGATCGCGATGTCGCTGCACTTGTACGCCAGCAGCGCCTCGGTCAGGCGCGTCGCCGCCATGCCGTGCCCCACAATGACCAGTCGTTGCGTCATATCGCCCCCTTACGCCGCCTTCGGCTGTTTCTCATACAGGAAGTGGAGGATGCGTTGCCGCAGGTGGTGATAACGGCTGTCATCCGCCAACTGGACGCGGTTACGCGGGCGCGGCAGATTTACCGCCAGAATCTCGCCCACCGTGGCCGCCGGGCCATTGGTCATCATCATCACCCGATCAGAGAGCAGCACCGCCTCATCGACGTCATGGGTAATCAGCACAATGGTGGTGTTCAGCGATTGCTGGATCTGCATCACCGTGTCCTGCAAATGTGCTCTGGTGAGTGCATCCAGCGCGCCAAACGGTTCATCCATCAGCAGCACTTTGGGTTTCATGGCCAGCGCACGGGCAATACCCACTCGCTGCTTCATGCCGCCGGAAACCTCGCCTGGATGTTTGTGCATCGCGTGGCCCATCTGCACCCGTTCAAGATTGTGCGCAATCCATTCGCGCCGCTCGGCCTTGTTCATGGTGCGGCGAAAGACCTGATCGACCGCCAGCGCCACGTTGTCAAAGCAACTCAGCCACGGCAGCAATGAATGGTTCTGGAATACAACCGCCCGCTCCGGCCCCGGCCCGGCAATTTCGCGGTTATCGCAAAGCAGGCCGCCTTCAGTGGGTAACGTGATGCCCGCGATCAGATTCAGCAACGTCGATTTCCCGCAGCCGGAATGACCAATCAGGCTGACCGTTTCCCCTTCATGGATATCAAACGAGACGTTTTGCAGCGCCAGAAACTCGCCGCTGGCGGTGGAAAAACGTTGGCTCACTGCCTGTACCTGAATAATGGGTTTCATGCTGTCTCCTTATTTTTCCTGCCAGCTAAAACGACGGGCGACCCGCATCAGCCCCTGCTCAAGCAGCAGGCCCACGACGCCGATAATGACAATGGCGATAAGAATGTTTTCGACGTTGAGGTTGTTCCACTCATTCCAGATCCAAAAGCCAATGCCCAGTCCACCGGTGAGCATTTCGGCGGCCACAATCACCAGCCAGGCAATACCGATAGACAGGCGCATGCCGGTGAGGATCGCAGGCAGTACTGCGGGAAAAAGAATGCGGCGCATCACCGTCCACTCGGAGAGTTGGAGCACACGGGCGACGTTGAGATAATCGTCAGGAATTCTGCGCACCCCTTCGGCGGTGTTGATCACCATCGGCCAGATGGAGCAGATAAAAATAGTCCAGCTGGAGGCCGGTTCCGCCTTTTGAAACAGCAGCAACCCAATGGGCAGCCAGGCCAACGGGCTGACCGGGCGCAGCAGCGCGACCAGCGGTGAAAACATGTGTGAGGCGAAGGTAAATCGGCCAATCAGAAATCCGAGCGGGATGCCGACTAGCGCCGCGAGGCCAAAACCAATGGCCACCCGCTGCAATGACGCCAGCACGTTCCAGCCGATGCCCATATCGTTCGGCCCATTGTTATAGAACGGGTCAGCAAACAGCGTCAGCGCCGAGTCCAGCGTGCTGAGCGGCGTCGGAAATCCCTGGCTGTTGATCGCCGCCAGTTGCCAGCACACCACCAGCAGGCCCATCCCCAGCAGCGCGGGCACGACTCGTCTGACCCACGTGTGCAGCCACAAATAGGCCGGCGTTTTGCGTTTTCTCACCGTCACGGCGGCCAGCGTGATCACCTCACCCACAGCCGGTTCAGGGGTTTTTAGTTGCGTGTTTTGTTTCATCTCAGGCTCCTTTACGGTGGAGGGTAAAGCGGTTGGCATACGCTTCCGGGTCGCGACCGTCCCACACGGTACCGTCCATCAGCGTGCTGGTACGCAGTAGCTGCGCTGGCGGGGTTATGCCGCCTACGGCCGTCGCCGCGTCGCGCCAGATATCAATACGGTTGACCCTGGCCGCAATATCCTCATAGTCCGGTGCCTGCTTAAGCAGTCCCCAGCGGCGGAACTGCGTCAGGAACCACATGCCGTCCGAGTGCCACGGAAAGCTGACTTCCCCGTCACGAAAGAATTGGATCGGGTGCGCGTCCTGCCAGCGATGACCAGCACCGTTGTCGTATTCGCCCAGCATGCGTCCGGTCAGGTACTGTGCTTTGGTATTGAGCCAGGCGCGTCCGGCAAGGATTTGCGCCGTTTCACGTTTGTTGGCCTCGCTGGCGTCAATCCAGCGCGACGCCTCAAGTACGGCGCTGACCAGCGCCCGGGCGGTGTGCGGATGCTTCTCCACCCATTCCCGGCGCGTGCCGAGCACTTTTTCCGGATGATCGGGCCAGATGGCCTGCGAGGTAGCAGCGGTAAATCCGATGCGGTCGTTAATGGCCCGCGCATTCCACGGCTCGCCGACGCAGAAACCGCTCATATTGCCGATGCGCATGTTCATCACCATTTGCGGCGGCGGCACCACCACGGTACGGATATCGGTAAACGGATTGATGTCGGCGCTGGCCAGCCAGTAATAGAGCCACATGGCGTGCGTGCCGGTAGGAAAGGTATGCGCGAAGGTGTAGGTTCCTGGCGCCTGCCCGGCAATCAGCTTTTTTAGCGACGGCGCGTCGGTGATCCCCTGCTCCTGCAGCGCAGCAGACAGCGTGATCGCCTGGCCGTTTTGGTTCAGCGTCATCAGATTTGCCATCGCCTGCGGTTTGCTGGCGATGCCCAACTCCAGCCCGTACAAGAGTCCATACAGAACGTGGGCGGCGTCCAGTTCGCCGGAAACCAGTTTGTCACGTACCGCCGCCCAACTGGCCTCTTTGCTGGGCACCAGCGTAATGCCGTACTTTTTATCAAAGCCTTTCAACGCGGCAATCACCAACGGCGCGCAGTCAGTGAGGGGAATGAAGCCCACTCTGACCGTGGTCATTTCTGGCGCGTCAGACCCTGCAGCCCACACCGATGGCATCAGGCCGGAAATCAGGGATGCCCCCCGATGGCGGCGCTGGCCTGCAGGAATCGCCGCCGCGTTAGCAAAACTGTTCTGTCATCCATACATGCTCCCCATAACAAAAAAAAGCGCCCGGCAATGCCGAAGCATTGCAGGACGCCTTTATCCTCAAAGCAGACAAACCGCCGTTGGTCTGTTGCTAAACTGTCTGTAGAGATAAATGCAATTCGGATGCCAGAATTTCGCTGGCGCGCTGAGCGGCTTTTACCTCCCGGTGACGTTATTTTGCACCCGAATATGGCAGAGGCTGCTCGTCTGTTGTGCAGCCGCTATCCCTGAATGAGTGATTTCACGGTCAACAGCGCACGGGCGATATCCACCATCCGCTGATTTTTATCCATCGCCATTTTGCGCAGCCGTTGCCAGGCCTGTTCCTCACTCATATTGTGATGATTCATCAGTACACTTTTCGCCTTATCAATCACCTTCCGCTCTTCTAACGTATCCTGTAGCGACGCCAGTTGGCCGCTCATCTGCTCGAGCTGGCGTGCCTGCTGGCGAACCAGCAGCAGAAGCTGTTTGTCGCGACGCAGGCAGAGGTTGTCATCGGCGCTATCATCAAGCCAGTTATCGAGCGGCAGCGCGTTGGCGTCTTCCGCCAGACGCCGCTCAACGGCCTGCATCAGCTCGCCGATCAGCCTCTCCTCCACGTCGCGTAAACGTTCCAGCCGCTGGGTCTGCAACGTAAACCAGCGCAGCGTGCTTTCGCCGTTATCGGCCTGCGGGTGTCGCGTGCAAACCTGTCGACGCAACTGTTCAATCGTGCCAGAGGCTTCACACTGCTGGCGAAAATGCTGCACCAGCGCCGGTGAGGCCAGTGAGCTAAAGGCTTCAAAGCACGGCTGCTGTCCGTCGATCCGATCCACCAGCGCCTGGCGCATAGGCGGCTCAAATTCGCCAAGCGTAAAGCCAATCGCGCCCAATGCCCGCTCTTGCCCCACCAGCTCTTTGCCCTGCATAAAGCTGTACAGGGCCACCATCCCGCGGGCAACGTAGGGGTCATCAATACTGTCATTAAGTTGCGGGACAATACCGAGCACATGCCGCAGCGCACGGTTGTACTGCGCCATGGCCTGTTGCGCATCTAACGCCTGCCCGCTGACCGCTTCACGCAATGCGGGCAACTGCGCCAGGCACCAGACGGTACCGGCAATGCGATGGCATAGCGTGCTGCTGGCCTGCGGCATAAGCTGCGTAAACAGCGCGTGCAGTTGTCGACATTCCTCATCCACCAGTGCGCGGCTGGCACGGACCTCCGGACCGTAAAGTGCCCCACGGGAGCACAACCAAATGTTGGATGCACCGCGTTCGCACTGTAGCATATGCACCAGATGGCTAATGCGCGTCACCAGTTGGCCTGACTGCGCCAACTGGCGAAGCTGGGTATTCTCAAGCTGACGTGCGTGGTGAAACCATTGCGTGGCACCGGGGTCTTGCGCATGTGTCATCATCTCTGCTCTCACGGATAACGGGTTTTCCCAAAGAGCTAGCAATATCCATGCCCCCCTGACAACAGGAGTCAAAATGCAAAAGATAGTGATCGTCGCGAACGGTGCGGCCTATGGAAGCGAATCGTTATTTAACAGTCTGCGTCTGGCCATTGCCCTGCGCGAACAGGATGACAGCCTCGATCTGCGACTTTTTTTGATGTCGGACGCGGTAACGGCGGGAATACGCGGGCAGAAGCCGACGGAAGGCTACAATATTCAGCAAATGCTGGAGATCCTGACCGCACAAAATGTGCCGGTGAAACTGTGCAAAACCTGCACCGATGGTCGTGGCATCACCACGCTGCCGTTAATCGACGGCGTTGAAGTCGGGACATTGGTGGAATTAGCCCAGTGGACGCTGGCGGCGGATAAGGTGTTAACCTTCTGATAGACGACTTTTCAGGCAAGCGCACTGAAAGAGCCGGATATTTCCAGATTTAATCTGCCAGGGGCGCGGTTTCGCTAAACGTAAGCACGCCCTTTCAACGCTTTTCAGGGATTTTGTCATTTTTGTTTAATCGTTATGCCATTTTTTGATCAAAATCAGCATCCTGTCCCTCCCCCTTTGGTGTTATGCCATGAGTGAAATGTGAACAACATCACGCAGCACTTTCGACAGAAAGTACGTTGTTTTCAAGAACGGGGTGAAAAATGGCATTAGTGAAGGCAAGTTTGAAATTGTTTGGTGGAGATACCGTGGTGGTGCGCTGTTCTGAGCGCTGTCACATTCATCTGATGAGCGAAAAAAATCACGTCAAAGACACGCAGACCGACATTTTAAGCGTGCAGGATCGTGATAACGCATGGTTGACCGTGCCGTATACCGGCACGTGGAATGTTCTGATCGACAGCCACAGCCAGTCGCTGGAACATTCCATCAGTTATATCGCCGCCTGATAGTTAGCTGCCCGAAAGCACTCTCGCTTATCGGGCAGTTCGCCGACTCAGGCAAATCCTGGCCGCATGACCCCTTCCGGTAACACCTCGCCCAGCAGTCGTTTGACCGTGACGATCAGTTCGCTCAGGCAATCATCCTGCATGCCTAACCGGGACAATTCCTGTTCCAGCGAGAACAGATACTGCGCATTGGTTCCCAATGGTCCGCTGGCGGTAGCGATAAGCGGCGCGATCACCTGCGCGCGCGTATCTGCCTCAAACAATGGATGCCGCGGATCCATAATAAAGACCAACGCATTGACCGTCCGCCCGTCATCAAGCGTGAGCTGACACCAGGTCGGAAGATAGCAGCCGGTGATCATTTCGCGCTTCCACAGCAACGTCAACTCTTGCTCCAGCGAGGCGTCCGGTAAGCGGTAGGCTACACCGGTGGTGCGGCCCCCTTCTTTCAGGGCCAGCATCCGTCCAGGCTGACACGCCGTGCCTCGTCCCGCCGTCAGGCGCAGGCAAAATGCCCGGTGCCAGCCGACTAACGTGCCGGTACACGACTCCTCAAACTCTAAGGCCGGGTTCCACATCAACGATCCATAACCAAAGATCCACACCGGTCCATCATCTGGTCGGCAAGCGAGTGTGGCAGCCAGTGAGGCTGCCCGTTGTTCCGCTGACCAGAGTAGTGATTCTTCAATAGCACCAAATGCCGTCTTACAGTCGGCATTCAATAAAAAATCACGCGTTAACACCTTACACCTCCGCCACTGCAACGTCCCTGCGACAACTTTTTGACGCCTTCCGGGCTTTTTTGCTGTTCATTTTGAAACCAATATCAGGACAATAGGCAATTCACTGGCTGCATGCAAGGCAACAAAGGCTCAACGGCACTTTATATCCTGTACTGATGGCGCGATCGGTACCGACATGTTGCTCGTTATGAGTGTCAATATTTGTGCACCATTAAAACTAACACCTTGTTATTTAAATCGTCTCTAAACAAGATAAATGATTATATTCACTTTGAAGCAAGAAACGGGCCACGCCGTAAAATTACGTAAAAACAGATCGGAAATACCGAGATATCTGTTATTTTTTACATTCTTTAATACATTTATAATTATAAATACCTGCAGAGATGGAGAAGTGAATGACACATGCACATGAGGCGGTAAAAACCCGCCACAAGGAGACCTCGCTCGTCTTCCCGATTTTGGCGCTGGTAGTTCTGTTCTTATGGGGGAGCAGTCAGTCACTACCAGTGGTTATCGGCATTAATGCGCTTGCCTTGGTGGGTATATTAAGCAGTGCATTTAGCGTTGTACGTCACGCAGACGTATTAGCCCACCGACTCGGTGAACCCTATGGTTCCCTGATCCTGAGCCTGTCGGTGGTTATTCTTGAAGTCAGCTTAATTTCTGCATTAATGGCAACGGGCGACGCCGCGCCGACCCTGATGCGCGATACGCTCTATTCAATCATTATGATTGTCACCGGTGGTCTGGTCGGTTTTTCATTACTGTTAGGCGGGCGTAAATTTGCCACCCAGTATATGAATCTGTTTGGTATTAAACAGTATTTGATCGCCCTGTTCCCGCTGGCCATTATTGTGCTGGTGTTCCCGATGGCATTGCCGGGCGCGAATTTCACCACTGCACAGGCGCTACTGGTGGCGTTAATTTCTGCCGCAATGTACGGCGTATTTCTTCTGATTCAGACAAAAACGCACCAGAGCCTGTTTATTTACGAACACGAAGACGAGGGTGACGACGACGACCCGCACCACGGTAAACCGTCAGCGCACAGTAATATGTGGCATGCGGTTTGGCTTATTGTCCATTTAATTGCGGTTATCGCAGTGACCAAAATGAACGCCAACCCACTGGAGACGCTGTTAACGGAACTGAATGCGCCGGTTGCGTTCACTGGTTTCCTTGTCGCATTGCTGATCCTCTCTCCTGAAGGGCTGGGTGCGCTGAAAGCGGTGCTGAGCAATCAGGTACAGCGTGCGATGAATTTGTTCTTCGGCTCCGTGCTCGCCACCATTTCGCTGACAGTTCCGGTTGTAACGCTGATTGCGTGGGCGACGGGCAACGACCTGGTGTTTGGCTTAGGTTCGCCAGAGATGATTGTGATGGTTTCTTCGTTGGTACTGTGCCAAATTTCCTTCTCGACCGGGCGCACGAACGTGCTTAACGGTGCGGCACATCTGGCACTGTTTATCGCCTATCTGATGACGATCTTTGCTTGATTCATAAAAAAGCCGGATGCGACGCAAAGCGTCATATCCGGCCTACAGTGATTTTTGCGTCGTAGGCCCGATAAGCGTAAGCGCCATCGGGCACACAAGCCAAACTTAGTTCTCAGTATCCAGTTCGTCGAAGCTTTTCACCAGATCATCAACCGCTTTGATCTGGGTGAGGAACTGTTCCAGCTTCGCCAGCGGCAGCGCGGAAGGTCCGTCACATTTCGCATTGGCCGGATCCGGATGTGCTTCAATGAACAGACCCGCCAGACCCACCGCCATACCGGCACGCGCCAGTTCAGTCACCTGCGCACGACGACCGCCGCTTGCAGCACCGAACGGGTCACGGCATTGCAGCGCGTGGGTAACGTCAAAAATAACCGGTGAGTTACCGGAAACTTTCTTCATCACGCCAAAGCCCAGCATATCCACAACCAGGTTGTCGTAACCGAAGTTTGCGCCACGATCGCACAGAATAACCTTGTCGTTGCCGCCTTCATGGAATTTATCCACGATATTTCCCATTTGACCAGGGCTTACGAACTGCGGTTTTTTGACGTTGATAACGGCACCGGTTTTCGCCATCGCTTCAACCAGATCGGTCTGGCGAGCGAGGAAGGCCGGAAGCTGAATCACGTCCACAACGTCAGCCACAGGCTGCGCCTGGCTGGCTTCATGCACGTCGGTGATCACTTTTACGCCAAAGGTTTGTTTCAGTTCCTGGAAGATTTTCATCCCTTCTTCAAGGCCCGGACCACGATAAGAGTGGATGGAAGAACGGTTGGCTTTATCAAAGGAGGCTTTGAACACGTAAGGGATACCCAGTTTTTGAGTAACGGTTACGTAGTGCTCACAAATGCGCATCGCCAGATCGCGGGATTCCAGCACGTTCATGCCGCCAAACAGCACGAATGGCAGGTCATTTGCCACGTTGATGTCGCCAATGCTAACCACTTTTTGTTTCATAGGATCGCCTTAAACAGTAGGTAAAGTGTCATTAATCAATGCAATACAATATGCTTGTGCGAAATAGTATTTATCTGCGCACGGATCATTTCGCTGATCGGGTCTTCCGGACACTGCTCAACGAAATAACTTAAATCGGTTAACGCAACATGTTCACATTCCAGCTGCGCGTAGATCAATCCGCGATCGCGTATTTCATACGGATCTTCAGGATTAAACTGCAATAAGGCTTCACTGGCGCGCAGTGCCAGCTCCATTTGCCGTTCTTCCATCAGCGATGATTTCAGCGTGTCGAGCAGTTTGCGGATCACTTCCGCGTTATCCGCCTCATCGAGATCTTCGTTAAACAGCTCAGCTACCGGGCTGATATTGCCCTTTAGCCACACTTCCAGCGTGTGCTCATTTAACGTTTCGCCATTGAACGGGTTAATCAACCACATTTCGCCTTCCAGTGATTCAATGCGCAGGATTAACTGCGTCGGGAAAATCACCGGCACCAGAGGCAGATCCAGCCGATTGGCCAGCCATAACAAGATGGCGCCAAGCGACACCGCGCTGCCCTGACGATTTTTCAGGACCTGGTCGAGCCAAAGTGCATCAGAAAGACGATAGACGCCGCGGGTATCCGTAAACCCCCAGTCGCCGTAAAAAAGTGCCAGCAATTTTTCCAGTTGCTCATCCTGAGACAGGAGCTGGCTAATTTCTTCATGCGCGAGGCTGGCCAGACGTTCCAGTTCGTCGTAGACAGATTGCGTAGGGAAATCCAGGCGGATAGACTCCGATGCCAAGATCATCCCATCGCACAATGGCGCTTTATTAAATTCGAAATCAGCTAACGACCTCATGATTACCCCAGTAACGGTATTTTTGTGGTGGCGAGTTTAATGATGATGTACAGCACCACCAGCGCCAGCGGAAAGGCGATTAAACGCGCCTGCTGGCTGCGCGCCCGACGATAATCGAGCGCAATAAAACCCAAAACGATGTAAATGATAACCCCAAACAGCTTTTCAGTCAGCCATGTCCCCTGTTCGGTGAATGGCAGGATGTGCGTTTTAGCGATCAACGCTACGCCGCTGAGTAACAAAACGGTATCAATGACCGGCGGAGCAATCCGCGTCCAGCGCGCTGACGCAAGGCGTGCTTGCGTGTAACGCCACCAAAAACGCAGCGTGAGCAGCCCCACGGACAGCGCAATGCTAATAAGATGTACGCCGAGCAACAGGCTGAAGGTGGTCATGCAGCGAGGCGCCCGAGCGTAATGCGCTCGTTGCCGCCGTAATCACGACAGGTTTCGACCGCCTGGTATCCACCGCGCGTAAACGCGTCACGCACCGCCGGTCCCTGCTGCCAGCCGTGTTCCAGTAGCAAATAACCGCCAGGGGTTAACATGTGTTTAGACTGTTCGATGATATGCACGATATCCGCCAGGCCATGATCGCCGGCCACCAGCGCGGTCAGCGGCTCAAAACGTACATCGCCTTGTGCCAGATGCGGGTCCTGCTCATCAATGTACGGTGGGTTACTGACTATCATGTCGAACTGCTGCCCCTGTAAAGCGCTGAACCAGTCGCTTTGAAGCACGCGCACATTGTTGATGCCCAGATGCTGCGTATTGCGGATCGCCAGCGCCACGGCGTCTGGCATCCGATCAACCGCCGTCACGTCGCAGTCCGGGCGCTCGGAAGCCAGCGCCAGCGCAATAGCGCCCGTACCGGTCCCCAAATCCACAATGCGGCACGCAGAGGCAGGCAGGCGTGCCAGCGCCTGCTCGACTAAGCATTCGGTGTCCGGACGTGGAATAAGCGTCGCCGGTGACACGAACAGCGGCAGCGACCAGAACTCGCGAACGCCGGTTAAGTGCGCCACCGGCTCTCCCCGTTGACGACGCGCCACCAGCGCGTTCAGCTGTTCCTGCTGTGCCACGGTTAATACCGTTTCACCAAACGCCAGAATAAAGGTACGCCCTTTGCCGGTAACGGTCTCGAGTAAGATCTCGGCGTCGCGGCGCGGGCTTTCGCTGTCCTGTAATTGGGCTATTGCTTCACGCAACCAGTGCTGATAATCCATTAATCCTGCTCGGACAACGCCGCCAGCTGGTCGGCCTGGTATTCCTGGACAATCGGCTCAATGAGCATATCCAGTTTCCCTTCCATCGCTTCGTCCAGACGGTAGAGCGTCAGGTTGATGCGGTGATCGGTTACGCGACCCTGTGGGAAGTTATAGGTACGGTTACGATCGCTGCGATCGCCGCTGCCTAACAGGTTGCGGCGCTCGGAGGCTTCCGCCTGCTGGCGTCGCGCCACTTCGGCGGCACGAATACGTGAGCCCAGCACCGACATCGCTTTAGCTTTGTTTTTGTGCTGTGAACGTTCGTCCTGACATTCAACCACAATACCGGTCGGTAAGTGGGTAATACGAATAGCCGAGTCGGTGGTGTTAACGTGCTGACCACCGGCCCCCGATGAACGGAAGGTATCAATGCGCAGGTCAGCCGGATTGATGTCCGGCAGTTCCGCTTCCGGCAGCTCAGGCATCACCGCGACCGTACAGGCAGAGGTATGGATACGTCCCTGAGATTCGGTGGCCGGAACGCGCTGTACGCGATGACCGCCGGACTCGAACTTCAGTCGACCATACACGCCATCGCCGCTCACTTTGGCAATAATTTCTTTATAGCCGCCGTGTTCACCTTCGTTGGCGCTCATGATCTCCACGCGCCAGCGGCGAGATTCAGCGTAACGGCTGTACATACGGAACAGATCGCCTGCAAACAGCGCCGCTTCATCGCCGCCGGTTCCGGCACGCACTTCAAGAAACGCATTACGTTCGTCATCCGGATCTTTCGGCAGCAGTAGCACTTGCAGATGCTGTTCCAGCTGTTCACATTTTTCTTTTGCTTCGCGCAGTTCATCCTGCGCCATCTCACGCATTTCAGGATCGTCGAGCATCATCTGTGCTGTTTCGATATCATCCTGAACCTGTTGCCAGTCCGTGAAACAGCGAGAAACATCGCTTAACTGGGCATATTCGCGCGACAGCGCACGAAAGCGATCCTGGTCTGCGATGGTTCCCGCATCGCCGAGCAGCGCCTGAACTTCTTCATGGCGTTCATGCAGGGCTTCCAGTTTGGCAACGATAGAAGGCTTCATAGGCGTAAATGCACCCTGTAAAAAATAAGATTGGTGTGCTGCTACTCCAGCCCGAGGCTGTTGCGCAGAATATTCAGGCGTTCACTATCCCCGTCACGGGCAGCCTGTTGAAGAGATTTGGTTGGTGCATGGATCAGGCGGTTAGTCAGTTTCCAGGCCAGATCTTGCATAATGGCTTGCGCATCACCGCCCTGTTGAAGAGCAGCCAACGCTTTGGCGGTCAGTTCATCACGCACTTGTTCTGACTGACTGCGATATTCGCGGATGGTGTCACTCGCGCTTTGGGCGCGGAGCCAGGCCATAAATTCGCTGGTTTCCTGCTCGACGATCGTTTCGGCTTCCACCGCCGCCGCTTTACGCTGCGCCAGATTGTGCGAAATGATGCTTTGCAGGTCGTCAACGCTGTACAAGTAAGAGTTCGACAGTTTGCCGACCTCCGGCTCAACATCGCGCGGTACGGCGATATCGACCAGCAGCATCGGCTGATTGCGGCGGTTTTTCAGCGCGCGCTCCACCATCCCTTTACCGATAATCGGCAGCGGGCTGGCGGTAGAACTGATAATGATATCGGCGTCCTGTAAACGTGCGTCGATATCACTCAATGAGATCACCTCAGCGCCGACTTCGTCTGCCAGCACCTGCGCACGTTCACGCGTACGGTTGGCGATGATCATCTTCTTCACTTTGTGTTCGCGTAGATGACGCGCCACCAGTTCGATGGTCTCACCTGCGCCAACCAGCAGTACGGTTACCGTGGACAGCGATTCAAAGATTTGTCGCGCCAGCGTACAGGCCGCAAAAGCAACGGACACGGCACTGGCGCCGATGTCGGTTTCGGTGCGGACACGTTTGGCGACGGAGAACGATTTCTGGAACATGCGCTCCAGCGCACTGGCGTTCAGGTGGCCTTTTTGCGAATCCGCAAAGGCTTTTTTCACCTGGCCGAGAATTTGTGGCTCGCCGAGTACCAGCGAATCCAGGCCGCTGGCAACCCGCATCAGATGGCTGACGGCGTCGTTGTCCTGATGCCAGTAAAGGCTGCTGCGCAGTTCTTCTTCATTCAGATTATGGTATTCGCACAGCCAACGGATCAGCGCCTCTTGCAGGTTATCCTGCTCTTCGACGCTGAGATACAGCTCCGTGCGGTTACACGTCGACAGCACTACCCCGCCTTGCACCATTGGCTGCGCAAGCAGGCTGTCCAGCGCCTGATCGAGCGTATCCGGCGAAAACGTTACGCGTTCTCGCAGCGATACAGGTGCCGTTTTATGGTTAATACCAAGCGCTAAAAGGGTCATGTGTGCGGGAATAGTACCAGCGTTGATAAGGTTAGACTGCGGGCATCATACAGGATGCGTGCGGCCAATAAAAGAGACTGCCCCCTTTTGGAGTAATAGCTTAGTGCACAAATTTTAGTGATTTAAGATAACGTGAACGTAGACGAGGTCAGATGGCGGCGCTAGCATTAAGAACTATAACTGCAACGTATCTCAAGGATTTGTCATCATTATGACCCTGCCTGATTTTCGCCTGATCCGCCTGCTGCCGCTGGCAAGCCTGGTCCTCACCGCCTGTACACTCAATGCGCCGAAAGGTCCTGGCAAAAGTCCGGACTCCCCGCAGTGGCGTCAGCACCAGCAGGAAGTGCGTGCGCTGCACCAGTATCAGACGCGCGGCGCGTTTGCCTACATTTCCGAACAGCAGAAGGTCTATGCCCGCTTCTTCTGGCAGCAAACCGGTCAGGATAACTATCGTCTGCTGCTGACCAATCCGCTGGGCAGTACCGAACTGGAACTGAAAGCCCAACCGGGCAACGTCGAGCTTGTCGATAATAAAGGCAAGCATTATACCGCCGATGATGCCGAAGAAATGATTGGCAAACTGACCGGGATGCCGATTCCGCTCAATAGCCTGCGTCAGTGGATCCTCGGTCTGCCGGGCGATGCCACCGATTACAAACTTGACACGCAGTACCGTCTGAGCGAAGTCAACTACAGCCAGAACGGTAAGCGCTGGAAAGTGGTGTACAGCGCCTACGACAGCAAAACGCAGCCAGCGATGCCCGCAAACATGGAACTGTCCGACGGCGATCAGCGCATTAAGCTGAAAATGGATAACTGGATCGTGAAATGATGACCCACTGGCCCTCTCCGGCAAAACTGAATCTGTTTTTATACATCACCGGACAGCGTGCGGATGGTTATCACACGCTGCAGACGCTGTTTCAGTTTCTCGATTACGGCGATGATATCCGCATTGAGTTGTGCGATGACGGCGACATTCATCTACTCACCCCGGTTGCGGGTGTGGAGCATGAAGATAACCTGATCGTGCGCGCCGCGCGTTTGCTGATGAAAACTGCCGCAGAAAGTGGACGCTTGCCCGCCGGGCGCGGCGCGGCCATCAGCATTGATAAGCGCCTGCCAATGGGCGGGGGTCTGGGCGGAGGCTCCTCGAATGCCGCAACGGTTCTGGTGGCGCTGAACCACCTCTGGCAGTGCGGGCTGTCCGTCGATGAACTGGCAACCATCGGATTAACTCTGGGTGCCGACGTGCCGGTATTTGTACGCGGACACGCGGCCTTCGCCGAGGGGGTGGGAGAAATTCTCACGCCGGTCAATCCACCGGAAAAATGGTACCTGGTTGCTCATCCTGGCGTCAGTATTCCGACGCCGGTGATTTTTAAAGACCCGGAACTCCCGCGCAACACGCCAAAAAGGTCAATAGAAACGTTACTAAAATGTGAATTCGGCAATGATTGCGAGGTTATCGCAAGAAAACGTTTTCGCGAGGTTGATGCGGTGCTTTCTTGGCTGTTAGAATATGCGCCGTCGCACCTGACTGGTACAGGGGCCTGTGTCTTTGCTGAATTTGATACAGAGTCTCGTGCTCGCCAGGTGCTTGAGCAAGCCCCGGAATGGCTCGAAGGCTTTGTGGCGAAAGGTGTCAACCTCTCCCCATTGCACAGAGCGTTACTCTAAATCATTCGGGTTTCAGGAAGATGGCGAGATGACGAATCGCCAGGAGCATACAAAAGTATGTGACTGGTGTGAGGAATTGATGCCAGCGCACATGAAACGCGAGAGATAACGAGTAAGCCGGGCAAGCTGAGTTGCGGTGACAACGTCACCCCGTTCCAGACGTTGCATCGCGCTCTTTAATACACCGCCTGGAGAGGATACTGCCTGGCCCGCACAGTTTTCGGCAGATTCTTTCCACCAATGGACGCATGCCTGAGGTTCTTCTCGTGCCTGATATGAAGCTTTTTGCTGGTAACGCCACCCCGGAACTAGCACAACGTATTGCCAACCGCCTGTACACTTCACTCGGCGACGCCGCTGTAGGTCGCTTTAGCGACGGCGAAGTCAGCGTACAAATTAATGAAAATGTACGCGGTGGTGATATTTTCATCATCCAGTCCACTTGTGCCCCTACTAACGACAACCTGATGGAATTGGTCGTTATGGTCGATGCTCTGCGCCGTGCTTCCGCAGGCCGTATCACCGCCGTTATTCCTTACTTCGGCTATGCACGCCAGGATCGTCGCGTACGTTCCGCTCGTGTACCGATTACCGCAAAAGTCGTCGCTGACTTCCTGTCAAGCGTTGGCGTTGACCGCGTCCTCACCGTTGACCTGCATGCTGAACAGATCCAGGGCTTCTTTGACGTACCGGTTGATAACGTATTCGGTAGCCCAATTCTGTTAGAAGACATGCTGCAGCTGAACCTGGACAACCCGATTGTGGTTTCTCCAGACATCGGTGGCGTCGTGCGTGCCCGCGCTATCGCTAAGCTGCTGAACGATACCGATATGGCTATCATCGACAAACGTCGCCCGCGTGCGAACGTTTCTCAGGTGATGCACATTATTGGTGACGTTGCAGGTCGTGACTGCGTCCTGGTTGATGACATGATCGATACCGGCGGTACGCTGTGCAAAGCAGCAGAAGCGCTGAAAGAACGTGGTGCCAAACGCGTATTTGCTTACGCAACTCACCCGATCTTCTCAGGCAATGCGGCAAACAACCTGCGCAACTCGGTGATTGATGAAGTCGTGGTTTGTGACACCATTCCACTGACCGACGAAATCAAAGCACTGCCGAACGTGCGTACGTTGACCCTGTCGGGTATGCTGGCCGAAGCGATTCGTCGTATCAGCAACGAAGAATCCATCTCTGCTATGTTCGAGCATTAATCGAGCCCGGCTCAAAAACCCGCTGCGGCGGGTTTTTTTATCCGTTTTATTTATTTGTATGATTTATGCCAACTTCAACTATCATTTTCTAGATAGATGATGCGCTCATGGATGAAACATTATTGTGAACAGACTATTTTCCTCACATGTGATGCCTTTCCGCGCCCTCATCGACGCTTGTTGGAAAGAAAAATATACCGCCTCGCGCTTTACCCGTGATCTGATCGCCGGGATAACCGTGGGCATTATTGCTATCCCGCTGGCAATGGCGTTGGCAATTGGCAGCGGCGTTGCGCCACAATACGGCCTGTATACCTCAGCCGTTGCCGGGATTGTTATCGCCCTTACCGGTGGTTCACGTTTTAGCGTCTCCGGTCCTACCGCCGCCTTCGTGGTGATTTTATATCCGGTGTCGCAGCAGTTCGGGCTGGCAGGTCTGCTGGTGGCTACGCTGATGTCCGGGATCTTCCTGATCCTTTTCGGCCTCGCCCGATTTGGCCGATTGATCGAATATATCCCGGTCTCCGTTACCTTAGGCTTTACCTCAGGTATCGGTATCACCATCGGTACCATGCAGATTAAAGATTTTCTCGGTCTGCAGATGGCACACGTCCCGGAACACTACCTGCAAAAAGTGGGTGCGTTGTTTATGGCCCTGCCGACCATTAACCTTGGTGATGCCGCCATTGGCGTAGTCACGCTGGGGATCCTGATTTTCTGGCCGCGTCTGGGGATCCGCCTGCCTGGTCATCTTCCGGCGCTGCTGGCCGGTTGTGCGGTAATGGGCATCGTGAACCTGACCGGTGGCCATGTCGCGACCATCGGTTCTCAGTTCCACTACATTCTGGCGGATGGTTCGCAGGGCAACGGTATCCCGCAACTGCTGCCACAGCTGGTGTTGCCGTGGGATATGCCGGGGTCGGACTTTACGCTAAGCTGGAGTTCATTACGGGCGCTGTTACCGGCAGCCTTCTCGATGGCGATGCTCGGCGCGATTGAATCCCTGCTGTGCGCTGTGGTGCTCGACGGGATGACCGGCACCAAGCACAAAGCCAACAGCGAGCTGGTGGGTCAAGGGCTGGGGAATATCGTCGCGCCATTCTTTGGCGGCATCACCGCCACCGCCGCAATTGCCCGCTCTGCGGCTAACGTTCGCGCCGGGGCCACCTCGCCCATTTCTGCGGTGATCCACGCGATTCTGGTGATCCTCGCCCTGCTGGTATTAGCTCCGTGGCTTTCCTGGCTGCCACTTTCCGCCATGGCGGCCCTGCTGCTGATGGTGGCGTGGAACATGAGTGAAGCCCATAAAGTGGTGGATCTGCTGCGTCACGCACCGAAAGACGACATCATCGTGATGCTGATGTGTATGTCGCTGACCGTACTGTTCGATATGGTGATCGCCATCAGCGTCGGTATCGTTCTTGCCTCGCTGCTGTTTATGCGCCGCATTGCGCGCATGACGCGCCTGGCACCGGTTAACGTAGACGTACCGGACGATGTGCTGGTGCTGCGCGTGATTGGCCCACTGTTCTTTGCCGCAGCGGAGGGATTGTTTACCGATCTCGAAACGCGTATTGCAGGCAAGCGCATCGTGGTACTGAAGTGGGATGCCGTCCCGGTACTGGATGCCGGTGGTCTGGACGCCTTCCAGCGTTTTGTTAAACGACTGCCGGAAGGCTGTGAATTACGTATCAGTAATCTGGAGTTCCAACCGCTACGCACCATGGCGCGTGCGGGTATCCAACCCATCCCCGGCCGTCTGGCGTTCTTCCCGAACCGTGACGCCGCACTGGCTGATATTTAACGTTTAGTGATGGCCGGCAGGCTTTGCTTGTCGGTCACTCTTCACTTCTGCAATCCCCGCTGAGTTGCTATTATCATTTCCCCTACTCCTGATAATACCCACAACAATGAACCCTAATGCTACGTATACCTTTCGCGAAATTACCGAGTCGGATATTCCCGCCGTTCAGTCATTTATTATCCGTCATTTAAATCTCTATTTTCAGGCTAACAGGCCCACTCCACGTCCTGACGAAGACATATTAGATTTACGTTCACACTACCTGCACCACCCCCGAAATCTACTGCTCGGCGCGTGGGATGCACACCAGCAACTTATCGCTACGCTGGCAGTGTGTCAGTACGATGACAGAATCATGGCATTGCGCGGGCGCTATGATTTAGCCAACACCGCAGAAATTTGCCGCTGTTACGTGGAACAGGAACACCGCCGTCGAGGTATAGGCCGCCAACTTATGACACTGGCAGAAGCATATTGTCAGCATCAGCAATATAAAACGCTCTACTTGCATACCCATCATTTTTTACCCGGCGGCTATCAGTTTTGGTGCAACAATCACTTTAACGTGTTCCTTGATGAAGGTGGCGAGCAACAAATTGTCCATATGGAAAAACACATTGAAAAATGTGATGTGGCGCAGATTATTTAATAAGCGTGTATTTCTCGCTATTCATTTTATTCTTTTTCAACGCCACATCGTTAATTGATCAACATCAAATAATTCTCATTTAATTTACCAAATATTTATTATCTTCGGCACATCACAATGAACTATTAAAGATTAACCACATGATTTAAAAGGAATTAAAAATAACAATTAAATACTACCTACTTATTACAGCGGTTGACGCAATATTAGCATACCGATACAGTCCGCTCCGACAGTATTTCAAAGCGCAGTCATGCTTTTGAAACGGAATATGGTGCGGATGATTTCTCTCTTATGCCATAGCTGCCCCCGCAACTGTAAGCGGATGCTGAATATCTCTGTGTAGTGATGATTCACTACAGGTCACTGTAAAATATTTTTATGGGAAGGCCGATATTCTGATTACCGTAAGCCAGGAGACCTACTGTCATGGTTTTATACATTGAGTGGACGGGATGGTCCATGGGGTGATTTATTTGACGAATGAACAAAATTGATTCCTGATCAAACTGGCAACAATATGTTTTATTTTCATATTATTTTGCCTGAATGTCATGATGAAATGTCATCTATCGTCATGCGCCTGTCCCGCGAAATAAATAATGACCAGACGCTGAAGCGCTGGCATCAACGGGACAATGATAATGTATTCTGTTTTTACCTCTGCTTATTGCAAATATTCACTTCTGGCGCTGACCGGCGCGGCACTCTTCCTGACCAGTAATATGGCGACGGCGGCAAAGACGCAATATCCGCTGACTATCAAAAATTGTGGTCGCGATATTACCTTTAATAAAGCCCCGCAGCGCGTGACCACAGTGGGTCAGAACAGCACTGAAATCCTCTATTCTTTGGGTCTGGCCGATCGCGTTGTAGGCACATCGCTGTGGTTTGGCCCGGTTCCTGAACAGTACAAAGCGGCGAATGACAAGATTGCAGTCATCGCGCAAAACATACCCAGCTTTGAAGGCATTATCGCCAAAAAACCAGACCTGGTTGCCAGCCAGTTTGAATGGCAGATTGGCCCCGCGGGGACGGTTGCCTCTTATGAACAATTCAGTGAACTCAACGTTCCGGTTTATACCGCCCCTGCCGATTGTGCAAAAGACAATGAAGACGGCGGCGATGGTGTGCGTAAAGGCATGTTTGATATCGCCATGGTCTACCAGGAAGTTGCCGATCTGGCCAAAATCTTCGATGTGCAGGACAAGGGCGATGAGCTGATAGCCAGCCTCAAAGCCCGTGAGGCTGCAGCCAAAACGAAGATCACCGGCATGGAGAATAACGTTTCTGCCGTCTTCTGGTTCTCCAGCGCCGATCTGCAGCTTGATCCGTATGTTGCCGGTAAATTTGGCCCCGCCGCGTGGATCGCACAAACCCTCGGGGTAAAAAATGTCATTGATTCTGCGGAAGAGTGGCCGACTGTCGGCTGGGAAACCATTGCCAAAGCCAGTCCATCGGTGATTGTTCTCGGCGAGATGGGCCGTCGCCGTTTCCCGGCGGATGACTGGAAAGTCAAAATGGAATACCTCAAGTCTGACCCGGTTACCCGTCTTATCCCGGCGGTGAAAGACAACCACCTGCCGGTGATTGATGTCCAGACCATGAATGCGGGCATCAGAACCCTTGACGGGCTGGAAAAACTCGCCGATGCGCTGGTGCAATACGGTCTGGCACACCCGCAGGCCACTCATTAATCCTTGTCGCGCGTGATGTCATGCACGGGCATCACGCGCTTTCGCACTCAGGAAAGCCATCAACAATGAGCGAATTACGCAGGACGCGTCGGGCGATGAGTCAGTTTACCCAGCGAACGCTGCTGCACAGCCTGTGGGTCAGCGTGGTGATGTGCGGGGTGCTGCTGGCGGGGATCTCCATCGGTGAGACGTTTATCCCGTGGCAGCATGTCACCCACACGCTGGCAAACCACCTGTTTGGCAGCCAATATCCGGTAGACGCGCTGGATGCTGGGATCATCTGGAACTACCGCCTGACCCGTGCGCTGGTCTCTGCCTGCTGCGGTGCCTGTCTGGCCGTTTCCGGCGTGGTGCTGCAATCACTACTGCGTAATGCGCTGGCCGAACCTTATCTGCTGGGGATCTCGGCCGGGGCATCGACGGGAGCGGTGCTGATCGCGCTGACCGGGTTGGGTGCGGGGATTATCAGCATGTCGCTCGGGGCGTTTATCGGCGCGCTGACGGCATTTCTGTTTGTCGCACTGCTGGCCGTGGCCGCAAGGGGTAAAAACGGGTCCGCCACCACGCAAATTATTCTCGCCGGGATCGCCAGCTCGCAGCTGTTCAATGCCATTACCTCGCTCATCATTACCCGTTCGGCCAATGCCGAACAGGCACGCGGCATTATGTTCTGGCTGCTCGGCAATCTGAGCGGCGTACGCTGGCCCGATGTGGTACTGGCCATCCCGACCGCGCTGGTCGGCATCATCGTCTGCTTTTGCTACGCCCGCCATCTGGACGCATTTTCATTTGGCGCCGAGTCAGCGGCCTCGCTGGGCATCCCGGTTAAACGCACTCGCGGCGTACTGATTACCGCGGTGACGGGGATGACCGCCATTATGGTGTCGATTGTCGGGGCCATTGGCTTTGTTGGACTGGTTATCCCTCACGCTGCGCGTTTACTGGTGGGTAATCAGCATCACCGCTTGCTGCCCGTCAGCGCCCTGATTGGTGCCATTTTTCTTATTGTCGCGGACGTCATTTCACGCACCTTACTACCAGGGCAAGTACTGCCTATTGGGGTGATCACTGCGCTGGTTGGCGCGCCCGCATTTTCGATTATTTTGATCCGAGGGAACCCGAGCAAATGACGGTTAACCCACGTTTTACCACGCCGCTACGCGCGGTAAATACCGCCAACGATGTGGTCTGCGCTCAACATCTGCACTGGGAGGTGAAAGGCAAGGCCATCGTCAATGATGTCTCTTTTCAGGTCGCACCCGGTGAGTTTGTGGGCATTATCGGCCCCAACGGTTCGGGGAAAACGTCGCTCATTTCCCTGCTGGCCGGTTTACTCAAGCCCTCCAGCGGCAGCGTTTCGCTTAACCGCAAAGATATTCGCCGCTACTCACGCCGCCATCTGGCGCAAAAGGTCGCCCTGGTTGAACAGCAGGCGGAAACCAGCGAGCGTCTGACCGCCATCCAGGCCGTGTCCCTTGGCCGCACGCCGTGGTTAAGTCTGCTGTCGCCGTGGTCACGGACCGACGACGTTATCGTGCAGACGATGCTGGAGAAAGTCTCCCTGCAAAACGTCCAGCATCGCTGCTGGCATACCTTCTCCGGCGGCGAACGCCAGCGCCTGCATATTGCCCGGGCGCTGGCACAACAGCCGCAGGTATTGCTGATGGATGAGCCAACCAATCATCTCGACATCCAGCATCAAATTGGCCTGCTTAACCTGGTTAAACGCGAAAAACTGACCGTGATTGCCGCCCTGCACGATCTGAATCATGCCGCGATGTTTTGCGATCGCATCATGGTGATGACAGCGGGACGACTGGTCATGCAAGGCTGCCCTGCAGCTGTCTTCACCCGAGAAAATCTTAACAACTGGTTTGGCATAGATGCGATTGTCGAACGAGCTGCTGATGAGGCGAGCTGCTTTATTCGCTACCAACGGCCAGCGTAAATATCACAAGGAACCGCAATGAAATGTATTAAACAACGTTTACTCATCCTGTGCCTGTGCGCGTTCACCTCGACGGCGTTCGCACAAACGTATGAAGTGCTGATGAAAAACCGCGGTACCGGCGGACCGATGGTCTACGAGCCGGATTTTCTGGCGATCCAGCCGGGCGATAGCGTGAAGTTTGTTCGCAAGCACAAAAGCCACAATGCGGCCTCAATTGCCGAGCTGTCTCCTGCCGGGTACCCCGGTTTCATCGGCAAAATCGATGAGGAGATTGAAATCAAATACGACACAGCAGGCTTCTACGGCATCAAATGCTCACCGCACTATGCGCAGGGGATGATTATGCTGATCAAAGTCGGCGACGCCGTTTTACCCGGCAGCTACCGCGCGTTTAAAGCCCCCGGCCTTGCCGATAAACGCTTTCAGGACATTTATACCCGCATTGAGAAACCCTGACAGCGCAATGAATAGAGGAGACGGCGGTGAATAAAAAAACGGACAGTGAGGCAATCCACACCCAGCGACGCGATTGCCTGTGTAAGTTGACAAAATTTGTCGGCGCTGCGGGGGTGACCGCAGCCGTCTGGCCACTCATTTCGGCGCTAGGGCCGGACGATAAAACCGTGGCAGAAAATGAGCCGGTGGATGTCTCTCTTGCGGGAGTAGCGGCTGGACAGACGGTGAAACGAATCTGGCAGGGGAAACTGATCCTGATTCGCCACCGTACGCCAGACGAGGTCACGGCGGCGCAGCAGGCCGACACCCGACTGTTGCTCGACCCGCAGGCAGACAGCGAGCGGGTCACGGCGGCGCATCCGCAGTGGCTGATCGTTCAGGGTTACTGCCCGCATGCCGGATGCGTGCCTAACGCCAACCCCAGCGGTCAGGGCTGGATTTGTCCGTGTCACGGCTCAGAGTTTGACACCTCCGGGCGCGTGACGCGGGGTCCGGCCACGGTAAATTTGGCGATCCCCGACTATGCCCTGGCCGCCGATGGTCTGAGTGTACGCCTTGGCACAAAAGAGGCCTGACATGAACGCAACGTCCCCGACAGCACCCCAGCGTCATGTGCAATTTCGCCTTCCGTTCCCCCGCTCCATTACCGGCGTGTGGATCTTTGCCGTCGGCATCATCTTGCTGGTCATGCTGGGCGTGCAAATTCTCTCCGGCATCGTGCTGGCAATGTTTTATGTGCCCACGGCAGATTCCGCGTTTGATTCCATTGTGCATATTATGCGTGCGGTCAGGCAAGGGGAGCTGGTGCGTAATCTGCACGCCATTGGCGCCTCGCTTTTTTTCTTCGCCTGCTACCTGCATATCTTTCGCGCAATGTATTACAACGTATACCGCAAACCGTATCTGAAGATGTGGGCCATCAGCGTAACGCTGTATGTGCTCCTGATGATCACCGCATTTCTCGGCTATAGCCTGATTTGGGGGCAAAAAAGCTATTGGGCCGCCACGGTTATCACCAGTTTCGCCCGCGCAATACCGTTCGTTGGCGATACGCTGTACACCTTTTTTGTCGGCGGGTATGCGCCCGGCACGCCGATGTTAGGCCGTTTTTATGTGCTTCACTTTATTATCCCCTTCGCCATTGTTGCGATGACGATATGGCATGTGCGTACCGTCCAGTCAGCGTTCGCCCACGCGATGAAAAAAACGTTCACCGCCCGCGAGTCGCAACGTCTGCTGTTTGATTTTCGCGTCACCGAACGCGATGCCCTCAAGCTGACACTGTTTTTAATGCTGTTTGCGTGGTTCTTATTTTTTGCGCCGCACTACCTCAGCAGTGCCGATAACTTTATCCCCGCCGACCCGACGGTCACGCCCGCCGTTGTCGCGCCCGAGTGGTATTTTCTGCCCTTCTTCTCCATTCTGCGCTGTTTTCCCAATGAGCTGGCGGGCATTGCCGCCATGTGCGCATCGGTGCTGATCTTCTATTTGTTACCCTGGCTGGATACCTCCCGCGCACGGTTTCGCCATTACAGCAAATGGATCAAACTCGGTTTCTGGATCTGGGTCGGTAATGTGTTCTTATTAGGCTGGCTGGGTTCAAAAGCACTGGTCGGGCCCGACCTGCTGGACGGATTGAGTAACGATGACGGCTGGATCCGTGCCGCGTCTCAGCTTTCAACGCTTATCTATTTCGCATGGTTTCTGCTTGTGATGCCGTGTCGACGCTTACTGGAAAAACAGGACTGACATGATGGGACGATGGTTAACCTTTGCGGCCCTGAGCCTGGCGTCACTCTTCAGTCATGGGTATTGCGCGCCGCTTCCGCCCCCGCAGCCGTGGGTATTTAGCGGTGTGAACGGCGCTCACGACACTGAACAGTTACGTCGTGGTTTACAGGTTTACGAAGAAAAATGCCGGGCCTGCCACGGTATGAAATATCTCACCTTCAAAGAGCTGACCCAACCTGGCGGGCCGCAACTCACGCAAGCAGAAGCCAAAGCGCTGGCCAGCGGCTATCTGTTTGCAACGATTGAGGACGACGGACAACCGGGTGAACGTGACGGCAATCTGAACGATGTCTTCGCCTCCCCTTATCTGAACGATCAGGAAGCCAAATACCTCAACAATGGCGCACTGCCGGTGGATCTCAGCTATATCGTGCGGGCACGAAGCTACAATCGCGGGTTTCCGCAGTTTATCCTCGATGCGTTTATTCCCTACACTGACAGCGGTGCGGATTATATTTATGCGCTGCTGACGGGTTATTTACCCGACGATCCTGAGATGAAGGCAAACCGGTATTTTCCTGGTGGGATAATCAATATGCCAAAGCCGCTGGCAGATGGTGAGATTACCTGGTCCACGCAGTCTCATCTGCCACAAACCGAGCAACAGTACGCGCGCGATGTCACCGCGTTTCTGGCATGGGTTGCCGATCCGCAGCTGGCGTCAAGAAAACATCAGGGAATGTATGTGATGGGGTATCTGGCGGTGGTTGTGGCATTATTAGCACTATTACTGCGAATTCAGTCCCGCTCGCGCAAAAGCAAGACGAACTGAAAACCAGTCAGCGTAAGGCTGGCTGGTCTGCAGACAATGTCACGGTTTAGCTATGGCGTTGGCTATTATTACGACGACAGCGTTTGTCGTAATGGCGAACCCACCAGTAGCGGTCGCTGATTTGTTCGTGACCGCCAACGCGAGCCCCCGCCAGCCAGAGCACGCCGCCAACAAAAATACTGAGCACGGCACCGTGTGCAAAAAATTGTGGCAGGTTAAATTGCGGCAGCTGATTTAAGATTGAATAGCCCACACCGACAACCATCACCACCAACCCTAAAGCCATGAGCACGTTACCGAGTAACGAAGCGTTTTTGCGTTTCATGTGTCACCTCCGGAACTTTGGGTTGCTACAGGGAATACCCCTAATCCTTATGTGTAAAGTATAGACAACACTGCCGCTCGCAAGTGCGCCTGTGATCACAATTACAAACACTCATGCAACAAAACTTTACAAATAACCCACTGAACACACTCATTTTCTAATAGTCCAGCGAGGCAATTATTCATTTTTTGCCGGTACGCACGCAGTTTTTTGTCAAGCGCGCCGCCAGACAGTAAACTACACGCCGGTTATGGACACACTCAGGACAAAATACGTGACGATTAAATTGATTGTCGGTCTGGCAAATCCCGGCGCTGAATATGCGGCTACGCGACACAATGCCGGCGCATGGTACGTCGATTTACTGGCAGAGAGATTACGCGCCCCCCTGCGCGATGAGCCGAAATTCTTCGGTTACACCTCCAGAGTGACGCTCGAGGGTGAAGATGTCCGTCTGCTGGTGCCAACCACATTTATGAATCTGAGCGGCAAAGCAGTCAGCGCGATGGCCAGCTTTTATCGGATCAATCCTGATGAGATTTTGGTCGCCCACGACGAATTAGATTTGCCCCCCGGCGTTGCCAAGTTTAAGCTCGGCGGCGGCCACGGCGGGCATAATGGCCTGAAAGACATCATCAGTAAGTTGGGCAATAACCCGAACTTTCATCGCTTACGCGTTGGAATTGGTCATCCCGGCGATAAAAACAAAGTTGTCGGTTTTGTTTTAGGCAAGCCGCCTGTTTCAGAACAAAAGTTAATTGATGAAGCCATCGACGAAGCGGCGCGTTGTACCGAGATATTGTTCAAAGACGGCCTGACCAAGGCAACCAGCCGGTTACATACCTTTAAAGCACAATAAGCAGCGATGTGCGGCATTTTTCCCGCGTGCTGTGTATAATAGGCAAAGTTATTTACTTTTCTACAATCTGTTTTCCATAACAGGTTGAATATCAAAAGATTAAGGTGATTTAAACATGGGATTCAAATGCGGTATCGTCGGTTTGCCAAACGTAGGCAAATCCACCCTGTTCAACGCGCTCACCAAAGCGGGTATTGAAGCGGCTAACTTCCCGTTCTGTACTATTGAGCCGAACACTGGCGTTGTACCGATGCCCGATCCGCGTCTGGACCAGTTGGCTGAGATCGTCAAGCCGCAGCGTATTCTCCCGACTACTATGGAATTCGTCGACATTGCCGGTCTGGTAAAAGGCGCATCCAAAGGTGAAGGTCTGGGTAACCAGTTCCTGACCAACATCCGCGAAACCGAAGCGATCGGTCACGTGGTACGCTGCTTTGAAAACGACAATATCATTCACGTTAATAACAAAGTGGATCCGGCTGACGATATCGACGTCATTAATACCGAGTTGGCACTGTCTGACCTGGATACCTGCGAACGCGCGATTCACCGCGTGCAGAAAAAAGCCAAAGGCGGCGACAAAGACGCTAAAGCCGAGCTGGCCGCGCTGGAAAAATGCCTGCCGCATTTGGAAAATGCCGGGATGCTGCGTTCACTGACCAACCTGACGGACGAAGACAAAGCTGCCATCAAATACCTGAGCTTCCTGACCCTGAAGCCAACCATGTATATCGCCAACGTTAACGAAGACGGTTTTGAGAACAACCCGTACCTCGATAAAGTGCGTGAAATCGCGGCAGCTGAAGGTTCTGTGGTGGTTGCCGTGTGTGCGGCAGTTGAATCCGATATCGCCGAACTTGACGATGCCGATCGTGAAGAATTTATGGCTGAGCTGGGCATTGAAGAACCCGGTCTGAACCGCGTGATCCGCGCCGGTTACGAGCTGCTGAACCTGCAGACCTACTTCACCGCTGGCGTGAAAGAAGTCCGCGCGTGGACCATCCCTGTTGGCGCAACCGCCCCGCAGGCTGCCGGTAAAATCCACACCGACTTCGAGAAAGGCTTTATCCGCGCGCAGACCATCGCATTTGAAGACTTCATCACCTACAAGGGTGAGCAAGGCGCAAAAGAAGCCGGTAAGATGCGTGCAGAAGGTAAAGATTACATCGTCAAAGATGGCGACGTAATGAACTTCCTGTTCAACGTTTAAGCCCTGCTTTAGGATGGCATTGCCCTGATGGTCTGAAAAAAATCCACGCAGTTGCGTGGATTTTTTTATAGAATGAAATTAAAACGGTTACGCTTTTAACTTATTTTCAATCAACGCCATAAAATAAGATGTATCGCTAACCGTATCTTGTTTCTTACTGTGATCGGCTTCATCAATGAGCTTCATATACTCGATCAAATGGCATTCTTCGAATTTAATATTCATTTTTTCGCGAAAAGTATTCAATTCATCAAGGCGTTCTAATCTCCTAGCATAGAGTTTTAAACGTTCATTTTGCCGCGTTAATCCTAATGTACGGTCAAGAATTAATGGAAAAAGTGTTAGAACGAGAAATGTGAGAACACCATAAAAAACCTTAAATTCAGTGTTATAAATATACAAAAACAAAAAAATGGAATAGATAATTAGTACCATATGAGCAATGAATTTGTAAGTTTCTTTATGAATCTTAACCATTTTATTTGCAGCCGGTAAAGTATACTCTCTGTTAAAAAAATACCATTGAGCAAACAACACAGCAGTCAAAAAAACTACTGCTAGGAGTAGATAACCTCTAGGGAAGGTGCGAACAAGTTC
>NZ_SZWV01000079.1:146884-157176 GCF_005280945.1 Citrobacter sp. wls718 | reverse complement strand
CCCTGTGGGCGGCGGTTTTAGGTAACTTATTTTTTGCTGCTGTCTGCAGCTTTTTCAGCCGGGGCAGCATCTGGTTTAGCGTCGGCTTTCGGGGCCGGTTTGATGTCCAGCAGCTCAACATCAAACACCAACGTGGAGTTTGCCGGGATACCCGGAACGCCGGTTTTGCCATATGCCAGATCCGGTGGAATAACCAGCTGGATTTTACCGCCTTTCTTGATGTTTTTCAGACCTTCGGTCCAGCCTGGGATAACACCGTCAAGACGGAAAGAGAGCGGCTCACCACGCGTGTAAGAGTTATCAAACTCTTTACCATCGATCAGTGTGCCTTTGTAGTTCACTACAACGGTATCGCTGTCTTTCGGTGCTTCACCAGTACCTGCTTTCTCTACTTTGTAGACCAAGCCAGTAGAAGAGGTTTTAACGCCTTTCTCTTTAGCAAACTTCTCGCGGTACACTTTACCTTTGGCTTCGTTATCAGCCGCGTCTTTTTCCATTTTCGCCTGAGCGGAAGACTTCACGCGCGCTTCGAACGCCTGCAGGGTTTGCTCGATTTCCTGGTCGGACAGCTTGCTCTTATCAGCAAACGCGTCCTGAACACCAGCGATCAGCTGGTCTTTATCCAGTTTGATGCCCAGTTTTTCCTGTTCTTTCAGGGAATTTTCCATGTAACGACCCAGAGACGCGCCCAGCGCGTAAGCAGATTTTTGGTCGTCATTTTTGAATGCGGCTTTGCTGTCAGCAGTAGCGGCTGGTTTCGCAGCATCGGCGGCGAAGGTGATCGGGGCATGTAGAGCTACGGCCATCGTGGTCGCCAGCAGCGTTACTTTAAACAGTGATTTCATCCATCTCTCCAGGGCCGGGGCATCTCACCCCAGGGTTAACTAACACAAAAATGTACTATAAAGCGTTGCAGAACAAATCAACATACGGGCACGCCCTATTATCACCACTTTTCAGACTCTTTTTGTTTAAATTAGTTTCGTTGCGAAGGAATGAGTGCTGTGCAAACAGACAAAGTTGAGTAAAATTCGCCGCAGTCCGCGATCTGCCGGAAATAACAGAAGAGGTGAATCATGCAGGATACAACGATGGAAACCCGCCTGGCTGAGCTGGAAAGTCGCCTGGCATTTCAGGAAATCACCATTGAAGAACTCAACGTGACGGTCACCGCTCACGAACTGGAAATGGCTAAACTGCGCGATCATCTGCGTCTATTGACGGAGAAGCTTAAAGCAACGCAGCCATCCCATATTGCGTCGCAGTCTGAAGAGACGCCACCACCGCATTATTAAGACGTAAAAAAAGCGGGGTTTCCCCGCTTTTTTTGTGCCGGATGACGACGTAAACGTCTTATCCGTCCTACGGTAGGCCTGATAAGCGTAGCGCCATCAGGCAATCATACCGATTAGTGGCAACCGCAGCCGCCGCCGTTACCTTTGCCTTTACCGCCGCCACCGCAGCAGCCTTCGCCGCCGTGTTCATGACCATGATCGTGGTCATGGCCGTGACCGCCGCAGCAACCATCGTGACCATGTTCGTGATCGTGGTCATGGCCGTTTGCACCGTGAACGTGGCCGTGAGCCAGTTCTTCTTCGGTTGCTTCACGGATAGCGATAACTTCTACGTTGAATTTCAGATTCTGGCCAGCCAGCATGTGGTTACCGTCAACCACGACGTGGTCATCTTCCACTTCGGTAATTTCTACCGGTACTGGACCCTGGTCGGTTTCCGCCAGGAAACGCATGCCAACCTGCAGTTCGTCAACGCCCATGAAGACGTCTTTCGGCACGCGCTGCACCAGGTTTTCATCATACTGACCGTAAGCGTCGTTTGCGCCAACAGCAACATCGAATTTATCGCCAACTTCGTGACCGTCCAGCGCTGTTTCCAGGCCAGAAATCAGGGAACCGTGACCATGCAGGTAGTCCAGCGGTGCACTCACCGGAGACTCATCAACCAACACACCGTCTTCTGTACGTACCTGATAGGCCAGGCTGACCACCAGGTCCTTTGCTACTTTCATGATATCTCCTGAGCATGGAAAGAATAGTTGCGCAGATTGTAGCGGAATTCTGCACCTGTGTACCCTCTAGCTTAAAAAAAGCTGCGGCATATCGCTAGTCCGGATGAAAAATCCCTATCACTTGCTCTTCTTTGCGAACGTGCTCGCGGGCTTCTTTATCCGCTTCCCGCATCTGGTGGCCACACTTAACACACTCAACAATATCGATATTATTTTCGCGCCACATCGCCAGTGAATCCTGCGCCTGGCAGGATGGGCATTTTGCACCTGCAATAAAACGTTTACGAATTGCCATGGTTATCCTCTACTCAAATTCATCCCAGCCGTCCGGCTGACGTCGCTCTCGCTGCATTTCACGCTGGAAAATCTCTTCCAGTTCGCGCCTGGCTTCTCGGGCTCGAGAGATTTGTACCGTATCTGTGTGGATAGGGATCAGCTCCCGCAACATGCTCATGTCCAGCCGACGAAAATGCAGCTGGGCACGCTGCGCCTGATGCGGGTGCATCCCCAATGACACCAGCGTTTTTCGCCCCAACTCCAGTGCGCTGGAGAAGGTTTCGCGGGAAAACTGTGTCACACCAGCCTGTATTAACTCATGCGCCTCTACTCGTCCGCGCGCGCGCGCAAGAATATGCAAATGTGGAAAATGCTGTTGGCACAATTCCACTAACTTCATCGTATCTTCGGGTTCGTTACAGGTAATGACGATCGATTGTGCCGCTTCTGCACCGGCAGAACGTAACAGTTCCACCTGCGTGGCATCGCCGTAATACACCTTATAACCGTATTTACGCATCAGGTTCACCGCGCTGATATCCCGCTCCAGCACGGTAATACGCATTTTGTTCGCCATCAGCAAACGCCCAATTACCTGACCAAAGCGGCCAAATCCCACCACAATCACCTGCGGCTTATCGTCTTCCACCCAGGGTTTTTCATCTTCTTCATCCGGGCCGTTAATCTGGCGGGAGAGCCATTTATCAATCAGCTTCATCAATAGCGGCGTGGTCATCATCGATAGCGTGACGGCCACCAGCAGCAGCGCCATTTGATCGCCCTGAAACAGTCGTTGCGAGGACGCGGTTGAAAACAGTACGAACGCGAACTCGCCCCCCTGGCTTAATACCCCGGCAAACTGCATCCGTTCCGAACTTCTCATGCCATTCAGGCGCGCCAGCACATACAGTACCAGCGCTTTAACCACCACCAGCACAACAACGCTTACCGCCACCCACAGGATATGGGTATACAGCACGCCAAGATTGAGCGACATCCCCACAGAAATAAAGAACAGCCCCAACAGCAGCCCCTTGAAGGGATCGATAGCCGTTTCCAGCTCGTGTCGGTATTCGCTTTCTGCCAGCAACACGCCGGCGATAAACGTCCCCAGCGCCATCGACAGCCCCAGCGCGTCCATGAATAAAGCAGAACCGAGCACCAACAACAGCGTGGCGGCAGTAAACACTTCCCGCACGCCGGAATCCGCAATAAAGCGGAAAACGGGGCGCAGCAAATAGCGTCCACCAATCAACATGCCAGCAAAAGCCAGCACCTTCATGCCCACTTTGATCCAGTCAAAATGCTCATCGGCAGAGCCCGCCAATAACGGCACCAGCGCCAATGCCGGGATCACCGCCAGATCCTGAAACAGCAGTACCGAAAAGCCCAGCTGTCCGGATTCGCTGCGGTTCATCCCCTTTTCCCGCATCAACTGGAGCGCCATCGCAGTGGACGACATCGCCAGACCAATCCCTCCCACCACGGCTGCTTGCCAGGAGAAGTGGGTCAGCATCAGCAGCCCGGCCAAAATCACCGCGCTGAGCATCACCTGCGCGGCTCCGACGCCAAAAATAGAGCGCCGCAGTTGCCACAGTTTGGCCGGGTTAAGCTCCAGCCCAATAATGAACATCAGAAAGACCACACCCAGCTCGGCGAAATGGAGAATTTCATCCACATCGCTGATGAATCCTAATCCCCACGGCCCAACCGCCATCCCTGCCAGCAAATACCCTAACACCGGGCCGATACCCAGTTTTGACGCCAGCGGCACCGCCGCTACCGCCGCGAAGAGGAACAGCACTCCCGCAGTCAATAAATCAGAACCTTCCATCAGCGGCCTCCCGCAGGGATTGGATTTGCCAGCCATTCACCATACGCTTTGGCATGGCTGTCCAGTTCCTGCTTCGTTTGCCGTCTGGCCCAGTAAACGATGATGGGGCTCATCCAGTGCATTCGACACATACCGGCTGTCAGCTCAAAGGGGCGCAGCACATCGCTCATTGGATAGCGGTTCAGCGCGTCATAACGGTACGCGCTTTCGGGTTCACCGGTGGTGATGACGCTCCGCCAGTACTTTCCCGCCAGCTGATTTCCTCCCAGCCCACTGGCAAACCCACGACTCAGCACACGGTCAAACCACTCTTTGAGCAGCGCTGGACAGCTATAGGTATACAGCGGATGCTGAAAAACAATCACATCATGGTCACGCAGCAGCGCCTGCTCATGCGGGATGTCGATAAAAAAATCAGGATAGTGCGCATAAAGATCGTGCACGGTAACGTTACTGAGCTGCATGGCCGGTTTAAGCAGCACCCGGTTCGCGACCGAGTCCTGAGATTCCGGATGGGCATACAGCAGCAAAACTTTCGCTGGCTGGAACATCATCCCCCTCCCGGTTATGTCTTTGTCTATTTTCGGCGTTTTGGGCTACCATTGCGCCTCGGTGCGGCAAACCGCCCACACATTACATTATCATAATGATAAATTAACATAGTCTGAACATACGGCGCCTTATGATTGTTTTCTCCTCGTTACAAATTCGTCGCGGCGTGCGCGTCCTGCTGGAAAATGCCACGGCCACCATTAATCCAGGTCAGAAAGTGGGCCTGGTGGGTAAGAATGGCTGCGGTAAATCTACCCTGCTGGCATTGCTGAAAAATGAAATCAGCGCCGACGCTGGCGGGTTTACATACCCAGGTAACTGGCAGCTCGCCTGGGTAAATCAGGAAACGCCCGCGCTTGCTCAGCCTGCGCTGGAATACGTCATTGACGGCGACCGCGAGTATCGTCAACTGGAAGCACAGTTGAACGAGGCCAACGAACGTAACGACGGGCATGCGATTGCCACCGTGCACGGCAAACTGGACGCCATCGACGCCTGGACCGTGCGCTCGCGTGCCGCCAGCCTGCTGCACGGCCTCGGTTTTTCTAACGAACAACTTGAACGCCCGGTCAGCGATTTCTCCGGTGGCTGGCGTATGCGTCTTAACCTGGCTCAGGCGCTGATTTGCCGTTCTGACTTGCTGCTGCTTGATGAACCGACCAACCACCTCGATCTCGACGCCGTAATCTGGCTGGAAAGATGGCTGAAAAGCTATCAGGGTACGCTGATCCTGATCTCCCACGACCGTGACTTCCTCGATCCGGTGGTGGATAAGATAATTCATATCGAACAGCAAACCCTGTTCGAGTACACCGGGAACTACAGCGCGTTTGAAGTGCAGCGTTCCACTCGCCTCGCGCAGCAACAGGCGATGTACGAAAGCCAGCAAGAGCGCGTGGCGCATCTGCAAAGCTATATCGACCGCTTCCGGGCGCAGGCCACCAAAGCCAAACAGGCGCAGAGCCGTATCAAGATGCTGGAACGCATGGAGCTGATTGCCCCAGCCCATGTTGATAACCCGTTCCACTTCAGCTTCCGCATACCCGAAAGCCTGCCTAACCCACTGCTGAAAATGGAGAAGGTCAGCGCAGGTTATGGCGAGAACATTATTCTCGACTCCATCAAGCTGAACCTGGTGCCAGGGTCACGCATCGGCCTGTTAGGCCGTAACGGCGCGGGTAAATCCACACTGATTAAACTGTTGGCAGGAGAACTGGCACCTATTAGCGGTGAAATCGGTCTGGCGAAAGGTATTAAGCTCGGTTACTTCGCCCAGCATCAGCTGGAGTTTTTACGCGCGGATGAATCGCCCATTCAGCATCTGGCCCGCATGGCGCCACAGGAGTTAGAACAGAAGCTGCGTGATTACCTCGGCGGCTTCGGCTTCCAGGGCGATAAAGTCACCGAACAGACCGCTCGCTTCTCGGGGGGTGAAAAGGCACGACTGGTACTGGCGCTTATCGTTTGGCAGCGTCCGAACCTGCTGCTGCTCGATGAACCGACTAACCACCTTGATCTCGACATGCGCCAGGCACTGACCGAAGCGTTGATCGATTTTGAAGGCGCACTGGTGGTGGTGTCGCACGACCGTCACCTGATTCGCTCCACCACCGACGATCTCTATCTGGTTCATGATAAAAAAGTTGAGCCGTTCGACGGTGATCTGGAAGATTATCAACAGTGGCTGAGCGACGTACAAAAGCAGGAAAGTCAGAGCGATGAACCGGCAAAAGAGAGCGTCAACAGCGCCCAGGCGCGTAAAGACCAGAAGCGCCGTGAAGCCGAACTGCGCACCCTGACCCAGCCGCTGCGTAAAGAGATTACCCGTCTTGAAAAAGAGATGGAGAAGCTGCAGGCACAGCTGGCACAAGCGGAAGAAAAACTCGGTGACAGCGAGCTGTACGACCAAAGCCGCAAGGCCGAACTGACCGCATGTTTACAACAGCAAGCCAGCGCTAAATCAGGGCTGGAAGAGTGTGAAATGGCCTGGCTGGACGCGCAAGAGCAACTTGAGCAGATGCTGCAGAACGACTAACCACGAAAGGCGGACGATGAACTTATCAATCACCGATGATATTACCTTCCGTAAACTGACCATCTTCATGACCTTTATGGAGAAGGGCAACATCGCCCGTACCGCCGAGGCGCTGGATATCAGCGGCGTGAGCGTGCATCGGGCGCTGCATACGCTGGAAGAGAACGTTCGTTGTCCGCTGTTTGTACACAAAGGGCGTAACCTGATTGCGCAACCGGCGGCGTGGACGCTGCTGGAGTACTGTCAGGAAGTGACCCAGCTGATGGAACGTGGGCTGGAAGAGACGCGCATAACGGCGGGCGTCGGTCAGGGCCGTCTGCGTGTCGGCACGCTCTACTCGTTAACGCTGGAAACGGTGCCACGCCTGATTATGGGTATGAAGCTACGTCGTCCGGATCTGGAAATGGATCTGACGATGGGATCAAACGAAGCCCTGCTGAATATGCTGGAGAGCGGTACCCTGGATGCGATTCTGATCTCGATCTCTGAAAGCGAGATCGACCGTAACAGTCTGGAAGTGTTGCCGCTGTTCCACGATGACATCTACCTTGCTGCACCGATCACGGCAGCGCTGGATCCCAGCAAAACAGCGGATCTTCGCAATTATCGCAATGAGAAGTTCGTCTCGTTGGCGGAAGGCTTTGCCACCTATGCGGGCTTCCAGGAAGCGTTTCATGTCGCCGGGTTTGAGCCTTCAATCGTCACTCGCGTGAACGATATTTTCTCGATGCTCAGTCTGGTGCAGGCAGGGGTTGGATTCTGTTTGATGCCAGGGCGAATGAAGAAGATGTATGAGAATACCGTGAAGCTGCAAAAGCTGTCCGAGCCCTATCAAATGCAGCAGCTTATCGCGATTGTCTTTGCCCGCAACCGCGAGCGCGACCCGAGTTTGCTGGCGTTAGCTGCCGAAGGGCGGATGTATGCGCGGAGTTTGAAGAGCGGAGCCTGATTGCCGGATAAAACGCTAACGCGTTTTATCCGGCCTACCGATTTTGTAGGCCCGATAAGCGCAGCACCATCAGGCAATACCACTATGCACGCAGCCGTTTCGCCAAATGTACAGCAACATCCACGCCGCTGCGTTCGAGCGAAATTGACTCTCCTTCCCACGCCGCCTGACGCGTTAGGCAGGTCAACACACCGCCGGGTGGCATTTCAATCGCCAGCCGGGCTTCACGCTCATTGGCGGAGACCACCGCCTCCTGCCAGCGCACGGTGCGCGCCATATTCATCGCCAAATCGTCAGCAATGCGCTCCGGCTGCCACAGCACGCGTCCAGTGCTGCCGCTGAGATAAGCGTAGCGAGGACGAGAAAGTGTCACCAGGCTAAACGCCTCTGCCAATTTTTGCGCAGGTTCTGCCAGGAGTTCGCAGTGTGACGGTACGCTAACCGCCAGACGATGTGCTTTGCTCGCCCCTTTCTCCAACGCCCGTTTTGCCACTCCAGCCATTGCCTCATCAGTCCCGGCAATCACAATCTGCGTTTCGGCATTGAGGTTGGCGATATACGTTCCGCTACCCGCCACCAGCGATTCCACCTGCGATAACGTCAGCCCCATGATCGCCGTCAGGCCGTAGCCATGTGGATAGGCCTGCTCCATCAAATCACCGCGCAACGCCACCAGTTTAAGTGCGTCGGTAAAGTTGAGCGCCCCGGCCACCACCGCTGCCGGATATGCACCAATCGACAGCCCGCTCACAATGTCTGGTGAAACGCCGCGGCGTTCCAGCTCGCGCGCCCAGGCAACCCCGGCAATCAACAGCGCTAACTGTACCGCTCGGGTGTGTTGCAATGCGTCAGGGGAATCCAGCGTATCCGCTTCTGCACCCAGCACTTCACGTGCCAGCGCCAATTCCGTTCCCGGCAGGTTATGCAGCATCTCTGGATGCTGGGTTCCCTGTCCCGGAAAGGTGAACAGAATTTTCATTTACTCCTCCCTGCTCCACGGGTCGCTCACCAACCGCGGCCCCTGCGATGTTTTTAACAGTGCCCTGCCGTCGCGCAGCCATTCGTTTAGGGCAAACGCGCCATACGGCGTTTCTACCTGAGTGTCCGCGCGGCACAGGCCGTCCGTGAGCTGTTGCTGCCATTTTTCCAGCACCTCGCGTGATAGCGCCTGCGGGGCACGGATCAGCAAATCCAAATCGCTACTGGCATGAATCACCGGGATTCCGGTCGCCAGCGCATAACCGGTGCTACCGGTAATACCCCATATCCACGGCCACGCTTGCTGTGACAGCAACAAAGCCACCTGAACCGGTGGCTGAGAGATAAACGGTGAACGCAGCAGCGCCTGCGGGTCAACCAGCGACTCCGGGGTACAGACGCGGGTGACGGCATCAGGGTTAACCCAACCCGCCGCCCGCTGACAGCGCTTCATGCCGCGCACACCGACGGGGATACGCCCCGCCTCGTCAACATCACGCCGCACAACCACCGGCAGGCCGGTATGCCAAACGTCATCCACCCAGGATTCCGTGGTCTCTTCCAGCGCGTCACGCGCATTCAGCCAGATAAGATCGTGTGGGCGTAATGTTGAGGTCATGATTTACATTCCTGAAGTCAGCGAGATAAACAGCGGCAGCGACAGGATACACAGGACTGAGCTCAACAGCAGCACGGCTTCTGCATCCGGCGACTGCACGCCAAAGCGGTTACCGAACACCACACCGAAGAAACCGGCAGACAGCGCAATCATCAGAATAGCGGTAATGGCTACGGAGCCATGCAGACCGAAGATAAGCACGATGCCCCAGGCAATTGCAGGCTGAATCAGCAGCTTGGTAATAGTCGACGTAATGACCACGGTATTGATCTGCAGTTTACGGGCAGACAAGATAACCCCGGTCAGGAACAGCGCGGCGGCGGTTGCAGACAGGCCCAGCGGTTTAATGGCCGCCAGTACCAGTTCCGGCATTTTGATGCCGATCGCCGAGAGAATAACCCCCAACAGCGGGCCCATCACGATAGGTTTCTTGATAGAGCGCCACATCAATACCGGCAGCATTGACAGTGTGGAGCCGGTATTTCCACCTGCTGCCAGCGCTTTTTCACGCTCCAGAATCAGCAGGCAGAACGGCGTCATCAGCACGGAACCGCAGGCAATAGACACGGCAACCGAAAGCGACGTTGATGACGCTTCACCGAGGACGCTACCAAGAATCGGCAAGCCAAGCGCCGCGTAGTTTGGCAGCGCGACGGTCAACGTCAGCACGGCGGCATCCTGCGGAGATTTTTTGAAGACTTTGGTCGCCATAAAGTAGATGACAGCATAGGTAATCCACATTGCCAACGTCAGCACCACAATCAGCGGCGACTGCGCAACAATACCGGCCCATGGGGTTTGTACCGTCGCGCTAAACAGCGCAGCGGGTAATGCAAAGTCCATCACGAAGATATTGAGCAGGGAGACGTTTTTGTTGTCCACCATTTTGGCCTTCCCGGCCCAGAATCCTAGTAGCATGATGACGAAAATCGGAGCAAGAGCATGAACAATTACGTAAGTCATATTTCACCTGTAATTTAAAAAGTTAGCACTGTCGCGATGATTATTATTTTTCAGATGCAG
>NZ_SZWV01000079.1:94331-146848 GCF_005280945.1 Citrobacter sp. wls718 | reverse complement strand
CGCAACGTCTGCGCCCGCGGAGTCTTACATCTGGCAGGTCTCTTTTTACTTACCAGCTTGCTCGCATACGTTCGCGTACGAGGGCAGAGCTGCGGCGATTGTCAGCGCCCAGACGGCTTTTCAGCGTTGGATCCTGACGAGCGTCATTGATGGCCTGCTGCAGGGTGTTTTTAACCTGCGTCAGATCGTTTGCAGATGGCGCATCTGGGTTGCTGATATCCAGCAGATTTTCCAGCAGCCCCAGCGTGGCGTAGTTGCTGATGTCGTACGCCATTGGCGGAATGGTTGCCGCCAGTTTTTCCAGCGCCTCAACGGAACGCAGCGTGATACGCGCGGCAGATTCTTTGCCCATTGCGTGAATCAGTACAGCGTTGTCGTTGAACGCAATCAGACGGTTTGCCTGGTAACCGTGTGCCAGGAAGGCACCGGACATGGCTTTACCGACAATCAGGCCAATGACCGGGTGGCCCGCCAGACGCGCATTGGCATACGCCGCCGCCGCACCGGCCAGCGCCTGGTGAATACCGAAGCCTTCTTCACGACGACCGTATGCCTGGCTTGGCACATCAATCACCGCCACAATCGGACGTTTTACCGCGTTATTGGCGTCGGCTGCGATGGTTTCGCTCACCACTTTCGCCAGTGTCCAGCCTTCCAGCAGACCGACTTCACCGCCAGCGGCGCGTGGGTAATGGTTATTGGCATCCGGGACAACGGCAATAAAGCGCACCGTTTCACCGTTCAGTTCACCATCAGCGGCCTGTACGGACGGGCACAGCCCGGCAATACGTTTAGCGTTCGGTACGAGGGTTTCCAGCCATAATTCGCCACGGCTTATTGAGTTACTCATCATTTCACCTCCCGGGCGAAAAGCGCATGAATCTGTTCGGTATCGGCCTGTTTACGGGTGTCGAAATTCGTTAAACGGTCGAGATACCAGTCGTAGTTATCGGTGCGGTGTTTTGCCGGTACGCCTTTTGCCAGCGCGTCGTTCATTGCCGCTTTCACGGCGTTCACGCCATCGCCGACCAGCGCTTCCACCAGCCCGCTTTGGTAGCGAATTTCACCACCGGTCATGCTCCAGATAAACGGACGGTCACGGGAGTCATACTCTTCAATCCCCGCTTCCTGCTCGATAACCTGCGGGCCATTTAGCCCCAGACGCGCTTCACGGGTCACAATCAGGTAGCTACACAGTGCCGCAGCGATAGACATCCCGCCAAAGCAGCCCACGGTACCGGCGACAATGCCGACTACCGGGGTGTAACGACGCAGGTCAACAATCGCCGCATGAATATCGGCAATCGCCGCCAGGCCAAGGTTGGCCTCCTGCAAACGCACGCCGCCGGTTTCCAGGCTCAGGACAGCCTGAGTTGGGATGCCGTTGCGGTTATCTTCCGCCGCCAACTCCAGCGCCGCTGCCATTTTGGCACCGGACACTTCGCCCATGCTGCCACCCTGGAATGCGCCTTCAATCGCCACCACCACGGCCGGTTTGCCGTTAATGGTGCCTTTAGCAACGACCATGCCGTCATCCGACTGCGGAACGATGCCCTGCGCGCCAAGCCAAGGCGACATCACGCCGTCAAACGGGTCGAGCAGTTCGCGGTAGCTGCCTTCATCAAGCAGCGCGTGGGCACGCTGGCGTGCTTTTAATTCGATAAAACTGCTGTCATCACGCATGGCTCACCTCTTCAAATACCTGTTCGATACGAATACGTGCAACACCTGGGGTTGCACCAAAGTCGTGGATCGTCAGTTTTCCTGCAGGCAGGCTGCTGACCGTTTGCAGACGGTTCAACAACGCTTCCCAGCGACTGCGGCTGTTATCGACAGAAGTGGTGATATCAATGGTTAACGTCTGGCTCTGGTCGGCGGTGAATAACACCTCCATATCCCCGGAGCCCACAACGCCTGCCAGCGCTTTACCGCTTAAGGTGCGGCTCGCTGGCACGGTTAACGTAATGTGTTCCATAACATCCTCTTAATGCTTCGTGTATAGGGCGAATCGATGCGGTCGATGAACAAGGTGGCGGCGAGTAAATCTGCTGCCCCGCCCGGCGAGGCGTTCAGCGCCAGCATATGGCTATCGAGTGCGGCCAATGCCGCCTGACCTGCTGGATGAGCGCTGCCGCCAGCATTCAGCACCGCGCGGGCACCGTCCTGCATGGCATCCAGCCCTTCCATACCTGCGCGAGACAGCACGCAGGTATCAGTCAGCGAGGTCATGATCGCCATCAGCGCGTCGAGTCTGGCGTGCGTTTCACTGCTGCCGTTAAACCGGCTTAAACGCAGTTGCGGCAGCGCACGCTGCATCACATGCGGAAAAGCCTGCTGTGCCTCTTCACGTGCACCCGGCACCTGATAACGGTGCGTCGCACGCAGCCCTTTGCTGAACACTTTGGGTGCGGCGGCATCCGGCAGTTTTGCCAGCTCGGCGGCAGTCGCCGCGACCTGCTGTGCACTCGCGGTACCACCGTGCATTGCCACCGCGCTCACCAACAATCCGAGTGCCCAAATCGCGCCACGGTGGGTGTTCACACCGTCCGTGGCCGCCATCATCTGTTGCTCGCCTTCGCGACCGAGTCGCCCTATGGTTTGTCTGAGCGCAATATCCGCTGGACGCTGCCAGCTTTGTTGCGCTAACGACTGAAATGTAGAGGTCAGGCTGTGCGCAGAGCGCTCCATTAACGCAAGCGACAAGTCGTGATGCGCGCCATTCCCCCGACTGTCCACCAGACCGGGTTTCGGGCTGAGTCGCGCTTCGTCAATCAGACACTGCGTGGCGGTTCGCGCCAGCCATTCGGCACCGCCTTCAACCTGAATCGGGGACAGAAGTTTCATTACCAGCTCCGGAATTTCGCAGGTGGGTTGTAAAGACCGCCAGACCATTCAACGAGATCGGACACGCTACCGGCGGCCAGCAGAGAACGGGTCGCGTCGGTACGACGAATGCCCATATCTTCTGGATACACCACCTTGCCACTCTGACGCAGTTCAGCGACGCGTTTCGCATCAACGCCCAGACCGATGTCGGTGATCCCGGCAACCGCAGCCACCATCGCCCGGCGCTCTTCAAGATCTTTTGCCCGGTAGAGGTAAGCGATCCCTTCTTCGGTCAGGACGTGGGTGACGTCATCGCCATAAATCATCACCGGTGCCAGCGGCATCCCGGAGGTTTTGGCGACTTCAACCGCATCAAGTTTCTCGACGAAGGTCGGTTTCACGCCGGCCTGGAAGGTTTCAACCATCTGAACAACCAGTTTTTTACCGCGCTGCATTGGGTCAGGTTCGGTAATCATGTTCAGCCAGGCAGGAGTTGCATGACGACGGCCGTGCGGGTCATGGCCCATGTTTGGTGCGCCGCCGAAACCGGACAGGCGTCCACGGGTCACCGTTGAGGAGTTGGCATAGCCATCAACCTGCAAAGTGGAACCGATAAACATATCGACCGCGTACTGACCCGCCAGCTGACAGAAAGCACGGTTAGAACGCATTGAACCATCGGCACCGGTGAAGAACACGTCTGGGCGGGCACGGATGTACTCTTCCATCCCTAATTCACCACCGAAGCAGTGCACGCTTTCAACCCAGCCGCTTTCGATAGCAGGAATCAGCGTTGGATGTGGGTTCAGCGTCCAGTGTTTACAGATTTTGCCTTTCAGACCCAGCTGTTCACCGTAGGTCGGCAACAGCAGTTCGATTGCCGCAGTGTTAAAGCCGATACCGTGGTTGAGGGACTGGACCTGGTGTTCTGCGTAGATACCTTTAATGGCCATCATCGCCATCAGGATATGTTCTTGTTTGATCAGGCGCGGGTCACGGGTGAACAGCGGTTCAATGAAGAACGGCTTATCGGCGACGACCACGTAATCAATCCATGAGCCCGGAATATCAACGCGCGGCAGGTCGCATTCATCGTCGACCAGTTCGTTAACCTGCGCGATGACGATACCGTCATGGAATGCGGCGGCTTCAACCAGCGCCGGGGTATCTTCGGTACTCGCCCCGGTGTAGAGGTTACCTTTGCGGTCGGCTTTGAAACCGGCAATCAGCGCCACGTTTGGCGACAGGTCAACATACAGACGGGAGTAAAGTTCGATGTAGGTGTGGATGGCGCCAATTTCCAGCTGACCATCTTCCAGTAGCTGCGAAATACGCAGGCTTTGGGTACCGGAGAAAGAGAAGTCCAGCTTGCGAGCGATACCTTTTTCGAAGATATCCAGATGCTCGCTGCGTCCGACGCTGGGCATAATCATGTGCAGGTCGTGCACTTTTTGCGGGTTAACTTCAGCCAGCATGCGAGATAAGAAATCTGCCTGCTTTTGGTTATTCCCTTCTAATACCACGCGGTCACCCGGCGCGATAAGTAATTCCAGCATCGCGGTCAGGTCTGCGGTCGGCAGAACCTTGCCCTGCACCGGAACGGAAGCCAGACGCCGCTGTTTTTCTGTGCGGCGGGTGTTCCAGACTCGAGCTGGCGTTTGCCCAGATAACATTATTAACCTCCTGATTCAGCGAATCATTTTTGATTGCTTAACACTGGAAAGAGTGTGCGCTCTGGTGAGAAAGTCATCAATTAAGCGTAGGCGTGAATCATTAGCTTGAGAGTAATAATTGAAGTAACGATTTGTGATGAGGATCAATTTAAGCGGGGTAAGTAAAGCGGGTATCGCTACCCGCTTGCAGGAAATTATTTTTGCGCCGCCAGGCGCTGGCGGATATCGTCGAAATGTTGACGGTGATAAAGCTTACCGTCGAGGAAGCGGGTTTTCAGCTCGCCTTCCTGCTCCTGTTGCCAACGTTGTTCATCATGCAGTCGTAACTCGCCCTGCTCATCACGTGCAACGCGCAGCAGCCCGCGGGCAGAGCGTTTCAGACCATTGTCGGTTTTCGGCTCCTTAAAGATGGTCCGGCCTTTACCGTTCACTTCTCCCCAGGTCGCTTTCATCGCAAAGCCAAAGGTATCTCGCGTGTTGTACTGATAGGTAAACGATCCCACCCCGAACACCACGTTTGAGCTGGCAAAGCCTTTAGCCTCGAGGCGACGCAAGATTTCATTCGCCCGCTCCAGCGTAATGGAGTCGCCATAAATCAGCCCTACATGCGGGTCGAGCACCTTATACCCTTTGGCGTTTACCGTACCGCCAAAAATCTCCCACAGCACCTCCACGGAACCTTTTTCCTCTGGCGTACGTTCGGCACGGTTATCGTCATCTAGCCCAGTGCCACACAGAATATCGACCGGGTTACCGCTGTCCGGGCGGAACACCACCCGCCCCTCACGCGCCAGAATGATGTGCTTCAGTTCCCGGGTATACTCCGTCAGCACCTGCCAGTAGTCCCAGGTATCGGAGACTATCGACACAAATCCCTGCGGGTACAGATCGGCAATCAGACGACGGAAGGTTTCGATCTCGTGTTCACGCTCGCCCATGCACATCACGCTGTGCTCGGTGGCTGGAATGCTGGCGCCGATGAAATACGCCTCGCCGTCGGTGTAGTAATCACGGGCGTACAGCAGCGACGGAATACTGTCGGTGCCTTTAAAGCTCAGCAGATGCCCGCCGCCCGCCTGCATGGTGTCCTGCAATCCTGACATACCGCGAAACGAAAAGTCATGGCACTGGAAGTCAAGGTACGTCATATCGCTACAGGTTTTTTCTGCCCAATGCGCACAGATTTTGCGGTAGTGATGCGCGATGGTGGCATTGGTTGACGCTTTCCACAGCTCAGCCGACAGTACCGTCTCGAGGTAATTCACCAGCCAGAAAAACTCAGGTTGAGTATTGATGATGGTTAATACCGGCACCGCCATCGGGACTTTGCTGCCTTCATCCAGTGCTTTAATGTGCAACGGCAGATAGCCCAGCTGGTGCAGCGCACGAATGTGATCAACCGCCACGGCATCTTTTCCCAGATACCCGTCCATCACCTGCTTGTATTCACTGACCACCTCTTCCTGCGGTCGGGCAAAGAACGCCTCGTTAAACAAATCAACCAAAAACCACTGCAAAAAGCCCTGCAGACCGAAGAACACCAGCTTGCCATCCGGCAACGGCGACGAGAAAAAGCGATCGCTGCGCGGGGTAAAGTTGGAATAGACCCGGCTGGTGCCCTGCGGATACTGCACGCGGTGAGACACTTTGTAGCCATCAATAGCCAAGATTGGATTCATTTTCATAACAGGTGTCTCCCTCAGGCGCGGTAAATCGCGTCAATGTCGATAAGTTCAAGCTGCGGATGGGCCAGCGTAGAGGACGCTAACGATGTGGTGGTGTAAACGGCGTCAATGCCGTTGGCAAACAGGTGCTCAACGCCCTTAGAAAAGATCCCGTGGGTGACGTACAGGCTGACGCTGCGCGCGCCGGCATCGCGTAAAACCTGGGCAGAGCCAATGAAAGTGCCGCCAGCGTCGCACAGGTCGTCGACAATCAGCACATCCCGGTCTTTAACATCCCCGGCAACCAACGCGAAACCCGTCAGGTTGCCGCTGGCGACATCGCGTTTTTTGCTCAAAATGGCGTATTCAGCAACCCCTGAGGCTCTGGCGACAGCATCAATTTTCTTTAATGCTCCGGCATCAGGAGCCACCAGCATCAGCGCATTTTGCTGGAACTGGCGCTGCAAGGTCACGCTTTGCAGCAGACAGACTTCCTGGGGAAGCGTGATGAAATTATCGATAGCCGCTGCCGCCGCGTCGCTGTGTGGATCAAGTACCTTCACCTTGTCGAACTGCAACGTATTGAGCTGACGGGCAAAAACCTTCAGCGCAAAGCTGTCGCCCGCAACCATATGTCGGTCCTGGCGCGCCCACGGCAGCCAGGGAAGTTCAAGATGGCTGACCCGTACATCGGTCTGATGGCGCACCGCGTCGACCAACTGCGCCAATAGCATAAAGTCGTTCATATCGCGCATCGCCGTGGCACGAATGCGCATCTGGTGAGCGAAGGATGGCAACGCGTCGGTGACTTTCAACCAGACGGCCCCATCAGGAAAAATACCGCTGGCAATAGCGTAAGCCTGGTCATCCAGCGTTAAGGTTAATTTTACGCTCATGTCGCTTCCCCTTTAAATTGTGTCCCTTCGACACAATTAATAATGTCCCTAAGACAATTATTAAGCAAGCATAAAATAAAGTATTTTTGAACGTGCGCTAATCAACTGATAATCAATGGAAAAAAAACGCACCTTGCCCACCGATACCGGGCTGGTACACTTGGCAGCGTTGCACATCATCGTGAGTACCTTATGACCACCGAAGCCGACTACCTGAATCAGTACGATGCCCGCCGCTTTCCCTCCCCGCTGGTAACGGTGGATAGCGTGTTGTTTACCGTGCATCAACAGGAGCTGTGCGTGCTGCTGGTCGAACGGGCAAACCAGCCGCAGAAAGGACGTTGGGGATTACCCGGCGGCTTTATTGATATGGCACACGATGATTCCACTCGCGCCACAGCGCTGCGTAAACTCACTGAAAAAACTGGCGTTTCGCCTTCGTGGCTGGAACAGCTGGACACATTTTCCGGGCCAGATCGTGACCCGCGTGGCTGGAGCCTGACGGTCACCTGGTTTGCGCTGATAGCCTGGGTGGACTGCGAACCGCATATTGCCAGCGTCAGCGATGCCCGCTGGGTCCCAGTTGATAAGCTTGCCGACTATCCGCTGGCCTTTGACCACCAGGCGATCATTGATGCCGCCCTGAACCGGCTGCGGCAAAAAACGAAATATTCTTTACTGCCCGTTTATTGTTTGCCGGATACCTTTACCCATGGTCAGCTACAGGAAGCCACAGAGGTTATCCTCGGCCAGCCGATTCAGCGCAAAAGCCTGATCCGCCGCTTTGAGGCCTCAGATATGTTTGAAGATACCGGTGAAAGCATGGCCACCGGCACGCGGAAAGCCCGCCTGTGGCGACGTAAACCGGGTGTGGATTTTCATCTTTTCTCACGTAACCTGCTGGCTGAATAAGTACAAAATCACATATTGGCTAACCCGCAGGCTCTGTGCGCGGTATAGTTGCTGTTTTCGATGATTAATTGCTCTGGTGTTATGGTTGAAATCACTCCAACAGAAATGAATCTCCCTGCCGATGATTCGCGAGAATTCCGCCCGATGCGCGGGATCAGTAATCGCCATCTGCAGACCATGCTGCCGCGTTTAATTCGCCGTAAGGTGAAGTTCGACGCCCACTGGCAGCGTCTGGAATTACCCGACGGCGACTTTGTCGATCTGGCATGGAGTGAAGATCCGCATCAGGCGAAGCACAAACCGCGTCTGGTGGTTTTTCACGGTCTGGAAGGTAGCCTGAACAGCCCGTACGCCCACGGTCTGATTGAGGCGGCGCAAAAGCGCGGTTGGTTAGGCGTGGTGATGCATTTTCGCGGCTGCAGCGGCGAGCCGAATCGCCTGAACCGCATTTATCACTCCGGCGAGACCGAGGACGGTACCTGGTTTTTACGCTGGCTGGAGCGCGAGTTCGGCCGCGTGCCAACCGCAGCGGTCGGCTACTCGCTCGGTGGCAACATGCTGGCCTGCCTGTTGGCCAAAGAAGGGAACGCTATCCCGATTGATGCCGCGGTTATTGTCTCCGCCCCCTTCGTGCTGGAGGCCTGTAGCTATCATATGGAAAAAGGGTTCTCCCGCGTTTACCAGCGCTATCTGCTTAATCTGTTAAAAGCCAATGCCTCGCGTAAGCTCGAAGCTTATCCTGGCTCGCTGCCGGTAAGCCTGGCACAGCTGAAGTCCCTGCGCCGCATTCGTGACTTTGACGATCTGATCACCGCCAAAATCCACGGTTTTGCCGATGCGATAGACTATTATCGTCAGTGTAGCGCCATGCCACTACTCAACCTGATCGCCAAACCGACGCTGATTATTCACGCCAAGGACGATCCTTTTATGGATCACCACGTGATCCCCAAAACGGAAAATCTGCCCTCACAGGTGGAATATCAGTTAACCGAGCACGGTGGACACGTCGGGTTTATTAGCGGCACGCTGCGCCATCCTGAGATGTGGCTGGAATCCCGTATCCCCGACTGGCTGACAACGTATCTGGAGGCATAATCATGCAGATCCCCTGGCAGGACTTATCCCCTGAAGCGCTGGACAATCTGATTGAAAGCTTTGTCTTGCGCGAAGGCACCGATTATGGTGAACATGAACGTTCGCTCGAACAAAAAGTCGCCGACGTCCGACGCCAGTTACAATCTGGCGAAGCTGTACTGGTATGGTCAGAACTGCATGAAACGGTCAACATTATGCCGCGAAAACAGTTTCGCGAATAACCCGCAGCCGGCGGCTGACTATAATAAAAACTAACCTATCCATGGAGTTATTATGTCTGCCAAACATCCGGTGATTGCGGTAACAGGATCCAGCGGCGCGGGGACCACCACCACCAGCCTCGCGTTTCGTAAAATTTTCGCCCAGTTAAATCTGCGCGCCGCCGAGGTGGAAGGCGACAGTTTTCACCGCTATACCCGTCCGGAGATGGACATGGCGATCCGCAAAGCGCGCGACGCCGGGCGACACATCAGTTACTTCGGCCCCGAAGCCAACGACTTCGGCCTGCTGGAACAAACCTTCAGCGAGTACGGCCAGACCGGCAAAGGCCAGTCACGAAAATATCTGCACACCTACGATGAGGCCGTACCGTGGAATCAGGTTCCGGGAACGTTTACCCCGTGGCAGCCGCTGCCTGAACCCACAGACGTCTTATTCTATGAAGGCCTGCACGGTGGCGTGGTGACGCCGCAGCAAAACGTGGCGCGGCATGTTGATCTGCTGGTCGGCGTGGTACCGATCGTCAATCTGGAGTGGATCCAGAAGCTGACCCGCGACACCAGCGAGCGCGGTCACTCCCGCGAGGCGGTAATGGATTCGGTGGTACGTTCAATGGACGACTACATTAATTACATCACCCCGCAGTTTTCCCGTACGCATATTAACTTCCAGCGTGTACCGACCGTCGACACCTCCAATCCTTTTGCCGCCAAAAGCATTCCGTCACTGGATGAAAGCTTTGTAGTGATTCATTTTCGTAATCTGGAAGGCATCGACTTCCCGTGGCTGCTGGCGATGCTGCAGGGCTCATTCATTTCCCATATCAATACATTAGTGGTGCCGGGCGGCAAGATGGGGCTGGCGATGGAATTGATTATGCTGCCGCTGGTCCAGCGACTGATGGAAGGCAAAAAAATCGAGTAAAGCGTGGGAAGTGCCCGATGGCGTTACGCTTATCGGGCCTACAAATCAACATCATCCATCCGGCATCAGGGATTACGCGGCAATCACTTCATAGGAATGGGTAATATTCACCGCTTTTTCCAGCATCAGCGCCACGGAGCAGTATTTTTCCGCGGAGAGATCGACGGCGCGAGACACCGAAGCGTCTTTCAGATCGTTGCCGGTAACGATGAAATGCAGATTAATATGTGTAAACAGACGCGGCGCTTCTTCACGACGCTCGGAAGTGAGCTTCACTTCGCAGTTGGTCACATCCTGACGACCCTTTTGCAGGATCGACACCACATCAATGGCGCTACAGCCACCCGCAGCCATGAGTACCATTTCCATCGGGCTCGGCGCTTTATCACCGGAGTTACCGTCCATCAAGATTTGGTGGCCTGAGGCGGACTCACCGAGGAAGGTTAACCCCTCAACCCACTTTACACGCGCTTGCATATTTCGTAACTCCAATGTTTCAATTTTCCTGACAGATTACGCGTACATAACAATTCTCGCAACGGAAGGCGACCTGAGTCATGCTGAAGCGAGACACCAGGAGACACACGGCGAAAGCTATGCTAAAACAGTCAGGATGCTACAGTAATACATTGACGTACTGCATGTATGCAGAGGACATCACATTACAGGCTGCAGTTCACTTTTTAGCAGCCCCTTTCCCAGGTAGCGGGAAGCATATTTTTGCAACCCCAGAGGCAGCGTCGTGTTCTGACTCTGGAGACAGCTTATAACAGAGGATAACCGCGCATGGTGCTTGGCAAACCGCAAACAGACCCGACTCTCGAATGGTTCTTGTCTCATTGCCATATTCATAAGTACCCATCGAAGAGCACGCTGATTCACCAGGGTGAAAAAGCGGAAACGTTGTATTACATCGTTAAAGGCTCAGTGGCAGTGCTGATCAAAGATGAAGAAGGGAAAGAAATGATCCTCTCTTATCTGAATCAGGGCGATTTCATTGGTGAATTAGGCCTGTTTGAAGAAGGCCAGGAACGTAGCGCCTGGGTACGTGCCAAAACCGCATGTGAAGTTGCTGAAATTTCATACAAAAAATTTCGTCAATTAATCCAGGTTAACCCGGATATTCTGATGCGCCTGTCTTCTCAGATGGCTCGTCGCCTGCAGGTAACGTCCGAAAAAGTGGGCAACCTGGCCTTCCTGGATGTCACCGGTCGTATCGCCCAGACCCTGTTGAACCTGGCGAAACAACCTGACGCGATGACCCACCCGGACGGCATGCAGATCAAAATCACCCGTCAGGAAATTGGCCAGATCGTTGGCTGCTCCCGTGAAACCGTTGGTCGTATCCTGAAAATGCTGGAAGATCAGAACCTGATCTCCGCACACGGTAAGACCATCGTCGTCTACGGCACGCGTTAACCTCATCGAAATGGCGCGTTACCTGGTAATGCGCCATTTTTGTTTGCACCGATGTGGCGAAGACTGATTTATCACCCAGAGATCAACTACGCACTACGACAAACGCTGGTGCTGTGTTTACCCGTGGCTGTCGGTCTTATCATCGGTCAGCTTCATCTGGGGCTGCTGTTCTCCCTCGTCCCCGCCTGCTGCAACATTGCCGGTCTTGATACCCCGCATAAGCGATTTTTTAAACGCTTAGTTATTGGCGCGTCACTGTTTGCCGGATGTAGCCTGATCATGCAGCTATTGCTGGCAGAAAGCATTGCGCTCCCGCTGATCCTTACCGGCCTGACGCTGATTCTCGGCGTGACCGCCGAGTTAAGCCCGCTGCATGCACGACTGCTGCCCGCCTCGCTGATTGCGGCAATTTTCACGCTAAGCCTGGCTGGCAACATGCCGGTCTGGGAACCGCTGCTGATCTATGCGCTGGGAACTTTGTGGTACGGCGCGTTCAACTGGTTCTGGTTCTGGCTGTGGCGTGAGCAGCCGCTGCGCGAATCGCTCAGCCTGTTATATCGCGAACTGGCCGATTACTGTGAAGCGAAATACAGCCTGCTAACCCAGCACGTCGATCCCGAAAAAGCGCTGCCCCCGCTGCTGGTTCGCCAGCAAAAAGCGGTGGATCTGATCACCCAGTGCTATCAGCAAATGCATATGCTGTCGGCGCATCACAACAACGAGTACAAACGCCTGCTACGGGCCTTTCAGGAGGCGCTGGATTTGCAGGAGCATATTTCCGTCAGCCTGCATCAACCAGAAGAGGTGCAGAAGCTGGTCGAACGCAGTCATGCAGAACAGGTGATTCGCTGGAATGCGCGCACCGTCGCCGACCGGTTACGCGTGCTGGCAGATGACATTCTGTATCACCGCTTGCCGACACGCTTTTCGATGGAAAAACAGATTGGCACGCTGGAGAAAATTGCCAACCAGCACCCGGAAAACCCGGTCGGGCAGTTTTGCTACTGGCACTTTAGCCGCATTGCCCGCGTGCTGCGCACCCAGCGTCCGCTGTATGCCCGAGATTTAATGGCCGACAAACAGCGCCGCCTGCCGTTACTCCCGGCCCTGAAAAACTATCTGTCGCTGAAATCTCCCGCGTTGCGTAATGCCGGGCGTATCAGCGTCATGCTGAGCATCGCCAGCCTGATGGGCAGCGCCTTACACCTGCCCAAACCTTATTGGATCCTGATGACGGTCCTGTTCGTCACGCAAAATGGCTACGGTGCCACGCGGGTACGCATTCTGCATCGTTCGCTGGGTACGCTTGTCGGGCTGGTGATTGCCGGCGTCACGCTGCACTTTCATATTCCGGAAGGGTTTACGCTGGCGGCCATGCTGGTCATCACCCTCGTCAGCTATCTGATCATGCGCAAAAACTACGGCTGGGCCACCGTCGGGTTTACGGTTACGGCAGTGTATACCCTGCAGTTGCTGACGCTGAACGGAGAACAGTTTATTGTGCCGCGCTTTGTCGATACGGTGCTGGGCTGTTTGATTGCCTTTGGCGGCACGCTCTGGCTGTGGCCACAGTGGCAAAGCGGCCTGCTGCGCAAAAACGCCCACGATGCTCTGGAAGCTGACCAGGAAGCTATTCGCCTGATCCTCAGCAACGATCCACAGGCTACACCGCTGGCGTATCAGCGTATGCGGGTCAACCAGGCGCATAACACGCTGTTTAACTCACTGAACCAGGCAATGCAGGAGCCGGGATTCAACTCGCACTATCTGGCCGATATGAAACTGTGGGTCACGCACAGCCAGTTCATCGTCGAACATATTAATGCGATGACCACGCTGGCCCGGGAACACACCATGTTGACGCCGGATTTGGCGCAGCGGTATCTGCAGTCCTGCGAAATTGCGATTCAGCGTTGTCAGCAGCGGCTGGAATATGACGGGCCGGGGAGCTCCGGTGATGTGAATATTCTCGAGTCGTCGGAGATGCTGTCCCACGGTCCATTAAGTACCCTGGAGCAGCATCTGCAACGTATACTGGGGCATCTGAATACCATGCACACCATTTCGTCGGTGGCATGGCGTCAACGCCCGCACCACGGTATCTGGCTGAGCCGCCGGTTGCGGGATATGAAAGGTTAAGAGATTTGCCGGATGGCGGCGTAAACGCCTTATCCGGCCTACGGAGTAAGGTGTGATTCGTAGGCCGGATAAGCGTAGCGCTATCCGGTAATCCATCAACCAATAACCTTCGCTACCGCCTGCGCAAAGCGCTGCATCCCTTCATCGATATCCGCCTCTTCCACCACCAGCGATGGCGCAAAACGCATCACATCCGGCCCCGCGTTCAGCACCATAACGCCTTCATGAGCAGCGGCGTAGAGGAAATCACGCGCCCGACCTTTGAACTGCGGCTTCAGCTCCGCGCCAATCAGCAGCCCCATACCGCGAATATCGCTAAAAATGTCATACTGAGCATCTATTTTCTGTAAATGCGCAACAAATGCCTGACGTTTGACCTGCACACCGTCCAGCACGTCCGGCGTGTTGATAATATCGAACGCCGTCTCTGCAACCGCACAGGCCAGCGGGTTACCGCCGTAGGTTGAACCGTGCGAACCGACATGGAACGCAGAAGCGATTTCCTGAGTGGTCAACATCGCGCTCACCGGGAAACCGCCGCCGAGGGCTTTGGCGCTGGTCAGGATATCCGGCGTCACGCCGTAGTGCATATAGGCAAACAGGTCGCCGGTACGCCCCATACCACACTGCACTTCATCAAACACCAGCAATGCCTGATGCTGATCGCACAGTTCGCGCAGGCCCTGCAGGAATTCCGGCGTAGCGGCCATAACCCCCCCTTCGCCCTGAATCGGCTCGACCACCACCGCGCAGGTGTGATCGTCCATCACCGCGTTTACCGCATGCAGGTCGTTAAACGGTACATGGATAATGTCCGCCGGTTTTGGCCCAAAGCCGTCAGAATATTTTGGCTGCCCACCGACGGAAACGGTAAACAGCGAGCGGCCATGAAACGCATTATGGAAGGCGATAATTTTGGTTTTGAACGGACTATGGCGGACGCAGGCATAGTGGCGCGCCAGCTTAAAGGCGGTTTCATTGGCTTCGGTGCCAGAGTTCATGAACAGCACGCGTTCAGCAAAGGTCGCATCAATGATTTTGCGGCCTAAGCGCAGTGCAGGCTCATTGGTGAAAACGTTACTGGTGTGCCACAGGGTTTCGCCCTGCGTTTTTAACGTTTCGACCAGGGCCGGATGGCAATGCCCTAACGCGGTAACTGCAATACCACCCGCGAAATCAACATACTCTTTACCCTGTTGATCCCAGACTCGACTTCCTTTCCCTTTGACCGGAATAAACTCTGCCGGTGCATAAATCGGCAGAATCACTTCATCGAATGTCGCGCGCGTAATTGCAGTTTGTTCAGTTGCCATGTCATTACCACCCAGTTAAGCAGAAATGCTAGTGAAATTATAATCACAAAATATGAATAAAAAGTCACTGAATAGCAACTACAAATCACCGATTGAGGAAATTAGCCAGCAGTTGATGCCCCTGCTCACTGAGGATACTCTCCGGGTGGAACTGCACGCCTTCCAAATCCCACTCGCTGTGGCGAATGCCCATAATCTCCTGCGTTTCACTCCAGGCCGTTACCTCAAAGCAGGCCGGCAGCGTCTCAGGTGCAACCACCAGAGAGTGGTAGCGCGTCACCGTTAGCGGGTTCGCCAGCCCCCGAAAAACGCCCTGCCCGGTATGCGTAATCGGGGAGGTCTTACCGTGCATGACTTTCGCCGCCCGCACGACGCTGGCACCAAACGCCTGCGCCATCGCCTGGTGGCCCAGACAGACGCCCAGCATCGGGGTTATTCCCGCATAGTGACGGATGACATCCAGCGAAATCCCGGCATCATCCGGCGTGCAGGGACCGGGGGAAATAACGATTTTTTGCGGACTTAACGCATCAATTTGCGCCAGCGTCAGCTCGTCGTTGCGCCTGACAAGGACCTCTGCGCCCAGTTCGCAGAAATATTGATACAGGTTCCAGGTAAAAGAATCGTAGTTATCGATAAGCAGGATCATGGCGGCTCCGGTACAGAAAAACCGCGCTATTCTACCCAGTTTCTCGGGCTTCGCTTACCACTTTACGAAATATCGCCCGCAGCGCCGACAGGTCGCCCATCGCACCACTCTGGTTGGCCTGATTCCACTCTTCGACCGGGATACCCTCCCAACTGAGCATATACCCGGCATGAACCGCTAACTGTTCGAAGAAAATACGTTGGGCCAGACCGCTGCCAATACGAAATGGGTGTAGCACATTAATTTCGCAATAATAATGCGCAAGTCGGTCGATAAACTTATCCGCCGACAGCCCCACCAGCCAGGACTCGTCTTCCAGGTCCTACATCAGCGCGTTACCCTCTTTCTCGATGTAAGCAAAGTGGCAGAAGCGGGTATCGCCCTGGTAAATATCGACCTCGCGCAGATGGCCCGCCCAGTCAAAAATATCCTGATAGAGCTGGCGATGAATAGAGCACAGATGCGGCAGACCGCGTTTTAGCGGGCCCAGCCCAATCGTCGCCGCCCGCAGCGCCGTCAATTCGTAGGCCGCCTGCGCCAGACGCTGGGCCTGATGGACCCCGAGACGATTACGCATCACGTTCAAGCCCGGATACAAATAGGGATCGCGCCCATCACCGAATTTATCGCTCATAGTGCCTCCTCAATTCTTCAAGGCGCGCCAGGGCATCTTCAGCGCTCAGCGTAACCCGTGGAATCTCCACGCCTTCCAGACGTCGGCTAGCCTGGAAATTGCCGTTTCGCAGTTGCTCCCAAAGACAGGACTTTTGTTTATCGGTGAGTTTTTTCACGTGACCTCCCTGAATGAGCCAGCACTTGCCACAAGTATAAGCAGCAATTTCGGGTTACGCAGAGAAGGGAGAGAACGCGGGCAGGAACCGCCCGCGCAAAAATACGATTACGGCAGAACTTTCGCAGACAGGATAACAATCGGTTTGGACGGAACGTTCTGGTAAGGGCCGACGTCGTGAGTCGGCACTTGAGCTATCTTATCCGCGACATCCATCCCCTTCACCACTTTACCAAAAACGGCATAGCCGAAGTCACGCTGGCCGTGATCGAGGAAAGCGTTGTCCGCAATGTTGATAAAGAACTGGCTGGTCGCGCTGTCTTTGTCTGCGGTCCGCGCCATGGCAATGGTGCCACGGGTATTGCGCAGCCCGTTATCGGCTTCATTTTTGATAGGCGGGTTAGGTTTCTTCTGCTGCATCTGCTCGGTAAAACCGCCGCCCTGTACCATAAACCCAGGGATCACACGGTGAAACGTGGTGTTGTTATAGAAACCACTATTTACATAATCGACAAAGTTTTGCACTGAAACCGGGGCCTTTTGGCTGTTCAGCTCCAGCTCAATGTTACCAGCAGAGGTCGTCAGCAGTACACGTGGGTCACCTTTCGCTGCCAGTGCTGCGGGAGAGAGGGCAGAAAGAGCGAGAACAGCTGCAACAGCCGCCAGAGTCGATTTGAGCATGAGAATTCCTTTACAAGAGCAGAAATGAAGCAAGTGAATTGATTCTAAAGAGCCTTCCATGACAAGGCCATCCCTTTACTTAATTTTACGAACCTGAAACAAATGTAAATGCTTTGCAACGCGCATCAATGTGATCATGATCACATTGAAATATGTAATAGAAACAGCAGTTGCTAAAAAATATTTAAATACATCAACAAAACGCCTAAAATCCGCCCGCTCACGGCGCCTTCAATGCGCCTTACACTTCTATACAGGCCAGTCATGACTAACAGCAATCGTATCAAGCTCACATGGATCAGCTTTCTCTCCTACGCCCTGACAGGCGCGTTGGTTATTGTCACCGGGATGGTGATGGGAAACATCGCAGACTATTTCCATTTGCCCGTTTCCAGTATGAGTAACACCTTCACCTTTCTGAATGCCGGTATTCTGATCTCTATTTTTCTGAATGCGTGGCTGATGGAAATTGTCCCGTTGAAAACGCAACTACGTTTTGGCTTTATTCTGATGCTGCTGGCTGTCGCCGGACTGATGCTCACGCATAGCCTGGCGCTGTTCTCCGCCGCCATGTTTGTGCTGGGGGTCGTCAGCGGGATCACCATGTCGATTGGTACTTTCCTGGTCACCCAGATGTATGAAGGTCGCCAGCGTGGATCTCGCCTGCTGTTTACAGATTCCTTCTTCAGCATGGCGGGCATGATTTTCCCGATGGTTGCCGCGTACCTGCTGGCGCGTAGCATCGAATGGTACTGGGTCTACGCCTGTATCGGCCTGGTGTACGTCGCCATTTTCCTGCTGACCTTTGGCTGTGAGTTCCCGGCGCTGGGTAAACACGCGCAGCAACCGGAAACACCGGTGGCGAAAGAGAAGTGGGGCATCGGTGTGCTGTTTTTGTCCATCGCCGCGCTGTGCTACATCCTCGGTCAGTTGGGTTTTATCTCCTGGGTGCCGGAATACGCCAAAAGCCTCGGCATGAGCCTGAACGATGCAGGTAAGCTGGTCAGCGATTTCTGGATGTCCTACATGGTGGGTATGTGGGCGTTTAGCTTTATCCTGCGCTTCTTTGATTTGCAGCGTATCCTGACCGTGCTGGCAGGACTGGCAACCGTATTGATGTATCTCTTCATCACCGGTACGCCAGAGCACATGCCGTGGTTCATCCTGACGCTGGGCTTCTTCTCCAGCGCCATTTATACCACCATTATCACCCTCGGCTCCCAGCAGACTAAAGTGGCCTCACCGAAGCTGGTTAACTTCGTCCTGACCTGCGGCACCATTGGGACCATGTTAACCTTCGTGGTGACGGGTCCGATCGTTGCCCACAGCGGTCCTCTGGCCGCACTACAAACCGCGAATGGCCTGTATGCCGTGGTATTCGTGATGTGCTTTATCCTTGGGTTTGTCACGCGTCATCGCCAGCATAACGCACCGGCAGTGCAGTAAACCTGAATGCCGGATAGCGACACTGATTATCCGGCATTTATCACTCCCCTTTCTAACCCTTAGGATCCTGACCTATTCACACTAAAACCCCTTAATTTGTACGCTAATCATACAAACATGAAAAGCCTGTCAATTCCGTGACTTATAAAAACGCTGACAAATCAGTTATATACCTCTTAAGGAGTATATAAGGGCGAAATTGATTTGTATCAATAAGCGGGGTTGCTGAATCGTTAAGGTAGGCAGTAATAGAAAAGAAATCGAGGCAAAAATGAGCAAAGTCAGACTCGCTATTATCGGTAATGGTATGGTCGGCCATCGCTTTATTGAGGATCTTCTTGATAAATCCGATGCGGACAAGTTTGATATTACCGTCTTCTGTGAAGAACCCCGCAAAGCATACGACCGCGTACACCTGTCTTCTTACTTCTCTCACCACACTGCTGAAGAGCTGTCTCTGGTGCGTGAAGGCTTCTACGAGAAGCACGGCGTTAAGGTATTAGTCGGCGAACGCGCGATTACCATCAACCGCCAGGAGAAGGTGATCCACTCCAGCGCCGGTCGTACGGTTTATTACGATAAACTGATCATGGCAACCGGCTCCTACCCATGGATCCCGCCGATTAAAGGTTCGGAAACGCAGGACTGTTTCGTTTACCGTACCATTGAAGACCTCAACGCCATTGAGTCTTGCGCTCGTCGCAGTAAACGCGGCGCCGTTGTCGGTGGTGGCCTGCTGGGTCTGGAAGCCGCAGGTGCCCTGAAAAGCTTAGGCGTTGAAACCCACGTGATTGAATTCGCCCCGATGCTGATGGCTGAACAGCTGGATCAGATGGGTGGCGAGCAGTTACGTCGCAAAATTGAAAGCATGGGCGTGCGTGTGCACACCAGCAAAAATACTAAAGAGATCGTCCAGCAAGGCACTGAAGCGCGTAAAACTATGCGCTTTGCCGACGGCAGCGAACTGGAAGTCGACTTCATTGTCTTCTCCACCGGTATTCGCCCGCGCGACAAACTGGCAACCCAGTGCGGCCTTGATGTGGCACAGCGTGGCGGTATCGTGATCAACGACGCCTGCCAGACCTCTGACCCGGATATCTACGCTATCGGCGAATGCGCCAGCTGGAATGACCGCGTTTATGGCCTGGTCGCACCGGGGTACAAAATGGCGCAGGTCGCCGTTGACCATATTCTCGGTAGCAAAAACGCGTTCGAAGGCGCAGACCTGAGCGCCAAGCTGAAACTGCTGGGCGTAGATGTCGGCGGTATCGGCGACGCACATGCGCGTACACCGGGCGCCCGTAGCTACGTTTACCTCGACGAAAGTAAAGAAGTCTACAAACGCCTGATCGTCAGCGAAGATAACAAAACGCTGCTGGGCGCGGTTCTGGTGGGTGACACCAGCGATTACGGCAACCTGCTGCAGCTGGTGCTGAACGCCATCGAACTGCCGGAAAACCCGGACTCACTGATCCTGCCAGCACACTCAGGCAGCGGTAAGCCGTCCATCGGCGTGGATAAACTGCCGGACAGCGCGCAGATTTGTTCCTGCTTCGACGTCACCAAAGGCATGCTGGTTGCCGCCATTAACAAAGGCTGCCACACCGTTGCAGCGCTGAAAGCCGAAACTAAAGCCGGTACTGGCTGCGGTGGTTGTATTCCGCTGGTTACCCAGGTGCTGAATGCCGAACTGGCGAAACAGAGCATCGAAGTCAACAACAACCTGTGCGATCACTTCCCGTACTCACGTCAGGAACTGTTCCATCTCATCCGCGTGGAAGGCATTAAAACCTTCGAGGAATTGCTGGCGAAACACGGTAAAGGTTACGGCTGCGAAGTATGTAAACCAACCGTCGGTTCCCTGCTGGCCTCCTGCTGGAATGAATACATCCTCAAGCCGCAGCACACGCCGCTGCAGGATACCAACGACAACTTCCTGGCCAACATCCAGAAAGACGGTACCTACTCCGTTATCCCACGCTCTGCCGGTGGCGAAATTACCCCGGAAGGTCTGGTTGCCGTGGGCCGTATCGCTCGTGAGTTCAATCTGTACACCAAGATCACCGGTTCTCAGCGTATTGGTCTGTTCGGCGCGCAAAAAGATGACCTGCCGGAAATCTGGCGTCAGTTGATTGAAGCGGGCTTCGAAACCGGTCATGCGTATGCTAAAGCGCTGCGTATGGCGAAAACCTGCGTGGGTAGCACCTGGTGCCGTTATGGTGTCGGCGATAGCGTAGGCTTCGGCGTTGAGCTTGAAAACCGCTACAAGGGCATTCGTACCCCGCACAAAATGAAGTTTGGCGTCTCTGGCTGTACCCGTGAGTGCGCAGAAGCCCAAGGTAAAGACGTGGGTATCATCGCTACTGAAAAAGGCTGGAACCTGTACGTCTGTGGTAACGGCGGGATGAAACCACGCCATGCGGATCTACTGGCAGCGGATCTCGACCGTGAAACGCTGATGAAATACCTTGACCGCTTTATGATGTTCTACATCCGTACTGCGGACAAACTGACCCGTACCGCACCGTGGTTAGATAACCTGGAAGGCGGCATCGAGTATCTGAAGTCTGTCATCATCGACGACAAACTGGGCCTGAACGAGCATCTGGAAGAAGAGATGGCGCGTCTGCGTGAAGCCGTCGTATGCGAGTGGACAGAAACCGTCAACACGCCGTCCGCGCAGGTTCGCTTCAAGCACTTTATTAACAGCGATAAACGCGATCCGAATGTCCAGGTTGTGCCTGAACGTGAACAACATCGCCCGGCCACGCCGTATGAGCGTATCCCGGTCACTCTGGTGGAGGAAAACGCATGAGCCAGTGGAAAAACATCTGCAAAATCGATGACATTCTGCCTGCAACAGGCGTCTGCGCCCTGTTAGGTAAAGAGCAAGTCGCGATTTTCCGTCCTTATCACAGCGACCAGGTGTTTGCGATCAGCAACATCGACCCGTTCTTCCAGTCCAGCGTACTTTCACGCGGGATTATTGCTGAGCACCAGGGCGAGCTATGGGTTGCCAGCCCGCTGAAAAAACAGCGCTTCCGCCTCAGCGACGGTCTGTGCATGGAGGACGAAAGTCATTCCGTGGCGCACTACGAAGCCCGGGTGAAAGACGGCATGGTGCAGTTGCGCGGTTAGTAAATTATTGGGAGGCGCAATGCCTCCCTTTTTAGACGTATTGGTAGGCCTTTTTAGTAGGCCTGATAAGCGTAGCGCCATCAGGCACATTGCCGGATGGCGGCATAACTGCCTTATCCGGCCTACGGTTACGATTTTATTTTACTTTTTGTTCTTCAAGGATAATCAAACACATGTTTACAGACACTATCAATAAGTGTGCGGCTAACGCTGCGCGCATTGCACGCCTGTCGGCCAACAACCCAATCGGTTTCTGGGTCAGTTCCGCCATGGCGGGCGCTTATGTCGGTCTCGGCATCATTCTTATTTTCACTCTCGGCAATCTGCTAGATCCATCCGTACGCCCTCTGGTGATGGGTGCAACCTTTGGTATTGCCTTAACGCTGGTGATTATTGCCGGTTCAGAGCTGTTTACCGGGCACACCATGTTCCTGACGCTTGGCGTCAAAGCGGGCACCATCAGCCACGGTCAGATGTGGGCCATTCTGCCGCAAACCTGGCTGGGAAATCTGCTCGGTTCCGTGTTCGTCGCCCTGCTGTACAGCTGGGGTGGCGGTAGCCTGCTGCCAGTCGATACCAGCATCGTACATAGCGTTGCCCTGGCGAAAACCACAGCCCCTGCCAGCGTACTGTTCTTTAAAGGTGCGTTGTGTAACTGGTTGGTTTGCCTGGCAATCTGGATGGCGATCCGTACTGAAGGTGCGGCGAAGTTCCTCGCCATCTGGTGGTGCCTGCTGGCGTTTATCGCTTCTGGCTATGAACACTCCGTTGCCAACATGACGCTATTTGCGCTCTCCTGGTTCGGTCATCACAGCGATGCCTATACCTTGTCCGGAATTGGCCATAACCTGCTGTGGGTGACACTCGGTAATACTTTGTCCGGTGTCGTATTCATGGGGTTGGGTTATTGGTATGCTACGCCAAAATCGGAGCGTCCCGTTCCGGCAAAAATCAACCAAACTGAGGCTGCTGCCAATAATTAAGGGGTAATGTCGTGGATCATTTGCCTATATTTTGTCAACTACGTGACCGCGACTGCTTGATCGTCGGCGGTGGTGATGTCGCAGAACGCAAAGCGCGGTTACTGCTGGAAGCAGGCGCCCGTTTAACGGTTAATGCGCTAGCGTTTATTCCACAGTTCACCGTATGGGCAAATGAAGGCATGCTGACGCTGGTTGAGGGGCCGTTTGACGAAGCCCTGCTCGACTCCTGCTGGCTGGCGATCGCCGCCACCGATGACGATGCCGTCAACCTTCGCGTCAGCAACGCCGCTGAATCACGTCGCATCTTCTGTAACGTGGTCGACGCCCCAAAAGCGGCCAGTTTCATCATGCCCTCCATTATTGACCGTTCACCACTGATGGTGGCGGTCTCCTCTGGCGGCACCTCTCCTGTTCTGGCACGACTGCTGCGTGAAAGGCTCGAATCCGTGTTGCCACAGCATCTGGGCCAGGTCGCGCAGTATGCAGGACAGCTGCGTTCCCGGGTGAAAAAGCAGTTCGCCAGTATGGGTGAACGTCGCCGCTTCTGGGAAAAGCTGTTTGTTAACGACAGGCTGGCGCAGTCTCTGGCAAACGACGATCGGCAGGCAATAGAAGAAACGACTGAGCAGATGCTCAGCGAACCGCTGGACCATCGTGGCGAAGTAGTGCTGGTTGGTGCCGGTCCAGGCGATGCCGGACTGCTAACGCTGAAAGGGCTACAACAGATCCAGCAGGCTGATGTCGTGGTGTATGACCGCCTGGTTTCCGATGACATCATGAACCTTGTTCGTCGCGATGCCGATCGTATTTTCGTCGGCAAGCGTGCGGGTTATCACTGCGTACCGCAGGAAGAGATCAACCAGATCCTGCTGAACCAGGCGAAACAGGGCAAACGCGTAGTGCGCCTGAAAGGCGGCGACCCGTTCATCTTTGGTCGCGGTGGCGAAGAGCTGGAAACCCTGTGCCACGAAGGTATCCCGTTCTCTGTTGTTCCCGGTATTACCGCGGCGTCCGGCTGTTCTGCCTATTCCGGCATTCCGCTGACGCATCGTGATTACGCCCAGAGCGTACGCCTGGTCACCGGACACCTGAAGACCGGCGGCGAGCTGGACTGGGAAAACCTGGCAGCAGAAAAACAGACGCTGGTGTTCTATATGGGGCTGAATCAGGCGGCCACTATCCAGGAAAAATTGATCGCATTTGGGATGCCAGCAGACATGCCGGTTGCGCTGGTCGAAAACGGGACCTCCGTGAAACAGCGCGTTGTCAATGGTGTACTGACGCAACTCGGTGAACTGGCGCAACAGGTGGAAAGCCCGGCGCTGATCATTGTTGGTCGCGTGGTTGGCCTGCGCGATAAGCTGAACTGGTTCTCAAACCATTAATATTCAGGCGCTATGTTTTCTGCATAGCGCCGTCTTTTGATTACCCTTCCAGTCATTATCCTTCATCTTTAATCATCATCAATTATTATTTTTTAAAAATTCTTAAATCTACTATTAAGTTAAAAGAACAAGTAATAACTTCCTGGTCACGTTATATATAGCAAGCTTAATTCACTACGTGTTTTTCGAAGCATATGGAATTGGCATACTGATATTTTATTGATTGATAGGGATTATTAAATGAAAAACATGCTTAAAGCTGCTGCAGTACTGCTGGCTCTCTCCACATTGACTGCCTGCACCGGTAGCGTTCAGAACAAAAACAAGACCTGTGATTACGATTATTTTCTGCACCCAGCCATTTCTATTTCTAAAATCATTGGCGGCTGCGGTGACACTGCGCTGTAATTATTTATATTCCGTATAAATATATAAAGCCGGGTTATCTCCCATGCCGTTATAATATTAAACAGTATGGGAGATAATCCGGCTTTTATTTTAGCCGTACGTTACATTACGGCTTCGCAACAAATCCAATTGCTTCATACACCGCTTTCAGTGTTTCTGCTGCGCGCGCACTGGCTTTTTCTGCACCATCTTTCATCACTTGCTGCAAGAAGGCTTCATCGTTACGGAAACGGTGGTAACGTTCCTGAAGCTCAGTCAACATACCGGAAACGGCATCGGCAACTTCACCCTTCAGGTGGCCATACATCTTGCCTTCAAAGTGCTGCTCCAGTTCTGGGATGCTCTTACCCGTTACGGCAGAGAGAATATCCAGCAAGTTGGCAACACCCGCTTTATTCTGCACATCGTAACGAACAACTGGCGGCTCATCGGAATCCGTCATGGCGCGTTTGATTTTCTTCACCACAGATTTCGGATCTTCCAACAGGCCGATCACGTTGTTGCGGTTGTCATCCGACTTAGACATTTTCTTCGTCGGCTCCAGCAGGGACATCACGCGCGCACCGGATTTCGGAATAAACGGCTCAGGCACTTTGAAGATGTCACCATACAGTGCGTTAAAACGCTGGGCGACGTCACGGCTCAGTTCCAGGTGCTGTTTCTGATCTTCCCCTACCGGTACCAGATTGGTCTGGTACAGCAGAATATCGGCTGCCATCAGTACCGGGTAGTCGAACAGACCGGCATTGATGTTTTCAGCGTAACGGGAAGATTTATCTTTGAACTGGGTCATGCGGCTCAGTTCACCAAAATAGGTGTAGCAGTTCAGCGCCCAGCCTAACTGTGCATGTTCCGGCACGTGGGACTGAACGAAAATGGTGCTTTTCTCAGGATCGATACCACACGCCAGATACAACGCCAGCGTATTCAGCGTAGCATTTCGCAGCTTCTGCGCGTCCTGGCGGACGGTGATAGCATGCTGGTCCACGATACAGTAGATGCAGTGGTAATCATCCTGCATGTTTACCCATTGACGCAGCGCACCCATATAGTTGCCAATGGTCAATTCACCTGAGGGCTGTGCGCCACTAAAAACGATGGGCTTAGTCATTTTTCAATTCCTGATTTTCGCTATGCGGAAGCCCGAGTGCGGGCAGAAGGTCATTAATGCTGTCATATATTACATCCGGCTGGCTGAGGTCGATCCCTTCACCGTAGTTATACCCATACGTAAGACCAACCGAAGGACAGCCAGCGGCTTTTGCCGCCTGAATATCATTGCGCGAATCACCCACAAAGAGCAATTTTTCAGGCGCAATCCCCATACGTGAGGCCACTAGCAGCAGCGGATCAGGATGCGGTTTTTTATTTTTCACGTCGTCACCGCCGATGACCACACTAAAATACTTGGCGATATCCAGTGCGTTAAGCAGCGGTGCCACAAACGGTGTCGGCTTGTTGGTCACCAGACCTAACGGCAGGCCTTTCGCATGCAGCGCGCCCAGCGTATCGGCAACGTGGGGAAATAAGAACGTCCCTTCTTCGGCAACATCACCGTAATAGCGGTCAAACAGCTTACGTAAAATACGCACCTGCTCAACGGCAGGAATGTCGTCATCGATAGGCGGTTTGCCCGTCGTTTTACGCAGCGTAGCGCGTTCAAGGCGAGCCCAGGTGAGTGCACGCTCCATCAATACATCTGCGCCATTACCAATCCAGGTAATCACACGTTCTTCGCCTGCAGTGGGTAATTCCAGCGCGTACAGCGCCATATCCACTGCGGCGGCTAATCCCGGCGCGCTATCAACCAGCGTACCGTCGAGGTCAAAAGCTACGCCCCGAATATCCTGAAATTTATCCATGACTTACCTTCGCCAGTTCATGGCGCATTTCATCAATGACTTTTTTGTAGTCAGGTTGGTCGAAAATCGCGGAACCTGCGACAAACATATCCGCACCCGCTGCGGCGATTTCGCCGATATTGTTCACCTTCACGCCGCCATCAACTTCCAGGCGAATGTCATAGCCAGACTCATCAATACGACGGCGGACTTCACGCAGTTTTTCCAGCGTTTGCGGAATGAAAGATTGGCCGCCAAAACCGGGGTTAACGGACATCAGCAGGATCACATCCAGCTTATCCATAACGTAGTCCAGGTAGCTCAGCGGCGTGGCCGGGTTGAACACCAGGCCCGCTTTACAGCCATTCTCTTTGATCAGCTGTAAGGTGCGATCGACGTGTTCGGAGGCTTCCGGGTGAAAAGTAATGATGCTGGCGCCAGCGGCAGCGAAGTCCGGGATAATACGGTCAACCGGCTTCACCATCAGATGCACATCAATAGGGGCGGTAATCCCATATTTGCGTAGCGATTTCAGTACCATCGGCCCGATAGTCAGGTTAGGTACATAATGGTTGTCCATGACGTCGAAGTGCACGACATCGGCACCAGCGGCCAGAACGCTCGCGGTGTCCTCACCCAGGCGGGCAAAATCAGCCGACAGAATTGAGGGGGCAATCAAATACTGTTTCATCCGCTTCTCCTTGAGAATTATTTTTTCGCAGGCGTTACGACTCCTGGTTTGTACAGAGCCAGCAGTTCATTCACCTTTTTACGTGTGCCGCCGTTGCTGCTTATACTGCGCCGCACTTTTACCTGAAAATGCTTCGCCGCTCGGTACCACTCGCGCGTATCGGGCGTGTCATGGTTCGAAATTAACACCGGGATCTGCTTACTGACCAGCTTTTCTGCCATTTCGGCCAGATGCGCCTGCTCTTTCGGGCTAAAGCTATTAGTGTGATACGCGGTGAAATTCGCCGTCGCCGACAGCGGCGCATAAGGCGGGTCGCAATAAACCACAGAGTTGATATCAGCACGCTCCATGCACTCTTCATAGGAGAGGCAATGAAACTCTGCATTCTGCGCTTTTTCGGCAAAATGATACAACTCAGCTTCCGGAAAGTAGGGTTTTTTATAACGGCCAAACGGCACGTTAAATTCGCCACGCAGGTTGTACCGACACAGGCCGTTGTAACCAAAACGGTTGAGGTATAAGAACAGTACCGCACGTCGGAACGGATCCTGGCTGGCGTTAAATTCTGTCCGGAACTGATAGTACACCTCAGACTGATTGGTCTCAGGGACAAACAGCTCGCGCGAAGCCTGCACATACTCATCGGTACGCGACTTCACGATGTTATAGAGACTGATGAGGTCGCTGTTGATATCGGCAAGAATATAACGAGAAAAGTCGGTGTTGAGGAACACCGACCCTGCACCCACGAAGGGTTCGACAAGACATTCGCCCTGAGGCAAATGCCGTTTGATATCATCAAGCAGGGGGTATTTTCCCCCTGCCCACTTCAGAAAAGCGCGATTTTTTTTCATGCTGACTAACTAATTACACCTTCTCCGGCTGTGGAGAAAGCTCCGACAGCATCCTGCGCTTTAGTCTTTGTCCCGCAATTGGGCGAAACATCAAACCATTGCAGAACATATCCTATCTTACTTCAGATCGGCCTGAACCTGATGCAGCGGTTTCGCCCACGGGTTTTTCGCCTGAATGTCGGCTGGCAACGTAGACACCGCACGTTTTGCATCGTCTTTAGATGCATATACACCCGTCACCAGAACATACCACGGTTGACCGTTACGCGTCGTCTGATACACCACGTAGTTCTTCAGGTTCTCTTTCTTCGCCCAACCGTTCAGGTTGTCGTAGTTAGAAGAACTGCTGAGCTGCAGAGTGTAATGACTGGACGGCGCTGATTTTAACGCCCCAACATTACCCGCCGTTTTTGCTCCGCCCGCTACAGGCGTTGCCGTAGTTGGCGCAGGAGTAGCAGTCTGCGCAGGTGTGGTGGTACTGACGGTTGCTTTAGGCTCAGCTGTCGCTTTTGGCGCAGTCGTTGCCGCAGGTGCTTTGGTCGTAGTAACCGGTGCAGTCACTGGCGCAGTCGGTTCAGTGCGCTTCGCCTGGGCAACAGGTTTTGGCTCTGTCGGCGTTGCTTTCACGGTCGTCTGCGGTTTGCTCTTCGGCTCAATAACGGCCTGTTTGCGTTCCGGACGCGCAGTCGCGTGACGCTCAGCAGGCTCCGTTGTTGCAGGACGCGCCGTAGTACCATTACGAACAGGTGCAACGGTAGCAGGTTCGGTTGGCAGCGTGGAGTTCACAACCACGTTGTTCACCTGTTCCTGACCTTGCGGTTGCGTCAGGGCATTATTCAGATCGCCCTGAACTTCAACACGCTGTTGACCTTCAGCGGCAACAGGTGCTTGCCCCTGAGTTGGCGTAGAAGAAATTGGCGGCAGAGAAACATCCTGCTGCGCATTGCCAGCCGGTTGCTCAGCAGTCGTTGCAGGCTGAGTGGTGCTCGCCTGATCGGTCGCGCTATTGCCAGAAAGATCGATACTCTTCTCGCCAGACGCCGTCTGATCGCTGGAAGAGGGAGATGAGGGGGCTTTCAACGCTGAACCGATGCCGACTATCAACAGCAGCAGCACCAGAACCCCCACACCCATCATCATATATTGACGAGAGGCAGGTTTGCTGGCGGCCTTCTTACGCTTACGCGGACGGCGTTCTACACGCTCTTCATCCACGGTATCGTCATCAGATTCATAGTCTTCTTCAATGTCTTGCTCTTCGTCACGTTCTTTACGCGCGCGCGCTGGACGACGATCGTCAGTATCCAGATCAACATCATCAAAATTGATTTGCGGCTCATTATCGCGTTCAGACGATTGACGAGAACGACCAGTACGACGATCGCTGGGATCGGGTTTCAGCTCGTCTTCTGGTTTGAATTCATCCATTTAACACCCCACTCAAAGGTTAATGCTTACGACGTTGCACATAACCTGAAGCTAAAAGACTTACGCCTTACAACGCAAGCCGGACCTTTCTTGTTGTTACGCCTGCTGGCAATCAGCAATAGCGTTAAGAACCACCTCGTGCGACACTCCGCCGCGCACTTCACTCTTCCCTATTGCCAACGGAAGAACTAAACGCATCTCCCCCGCCAACACTTTTTTATCTCGCAGCATGTGCGGTAAATAGGCCTGAGTGGACATCTCACGTGGTCCATCAACCGGTAAGCCTGCCCGCTTCAGCAGCGTAATGATGCGCTGCGTGTCCGCGGAGCAAAACTGACCAAGACGTTCTGACGTACGAGCAGCCATTACCATACCTGCGGCCACCGCTTCACCATGTAACCAATTGCCATAACCCATTTCAGCTTCGATTGCATGGCCAAACGTATGTCCCAGATTCAGTAAAGCACGTAAGCCCATTTCGCGCTCGTCTGCTGCGACAACTTCTGCCTTCAGCTCACAACAACGGCGGATACAGTACGCCATTGCCGGACCGTCCAGATGCAGTAATGCGTCCAGATTGTCTTCCAGCCAGCTGAAAAATTCACCGTCAAGGATGATGCCGTATTTGATCACTTCCGCCAGACCCGACGCCAGTTCACGCGCAGGAAGCGTTTTCAGACAGTCGAGATCCACCACCACGGAAGCGGGTTGGTAAAAAGCACCAATCATGTTCTTGCCGAGGGGATGGTTTACGGCGGTTTTGCCGCCAACGGAGGAATCAACCTGCGACAACAGCGTTGTCGGAACTTGAATAAAACGTACGCCGCGCTGATAGCTGGCGGCTGCAAAACCGGTAAGATCGCCAATCACGCCGCCGCCAAGAGCAACCAGCGTGGTATCGCGACCGTGCGGTTTTTGCAGTAATGCTGTGAATACCGTATCCAGCACCGTCAGGCTTTTATACTGCTCGCCGTCGGGAAGGATGACGCTATCAACATTAACACCCGCCTGTTCAAGTACGCCGCGAATCTTATCGAGATAAAGGGGAGCCAGGGTTTCGTTGGTCACCAACATAACCTGATCGCCCGATTTCAGCGGTAAGAATGAAGCCGGCTCATTAAACAAACCAGCCGCGATGGTGATAGGGTAACTACGTTCCCCGAGAGTGACTGTAATCCTCTCCATGACGCGACATCCACCTTAGTTACTTGTACCCGCAGACGAGTGTATTAAGCCAGAATCAGTTGCTTTCCAACATATGAATAATCTGGTTTGCCACGACTTTAGCGCTCTGATCATCGGTGCGAATGGTCACGTCAGCAATCTCTTCATACAGAGGATTGCGTTCGTCAGCCAACGCTTCCAGAACTTCGCGAGGCGGTGATTCTACCTGCAGCAGTGGGCGTTTCTTGTCGCGTTGAGTTCGCGCAAGTTGTTTTTCAATTGTCGTTTCAAGATAGACCACGACGCCACGCGCGGAAAGACGGTTACGTGTTTCACGTGATTTAACAGAGCCACCGCCAGTTGCCAGCACAATACCCTGTTTTTCCGTCAACTCGTTGATGACTTTTTCTTCGCGATCGCGGAAGCCGTCTTCACCTTCTACATCGAAGACCCAGCCCACATCAGCTCCGGTTCGTTTCTCAATCTCTTGATCAGAATCGTAAAATTCCATATTGAGTTGTTGAGCTAACTGGCGCCCAATAGTGCTTTTTCCGGCACCCATAGGCCCAACCAGAAAGATATTGCGTTTCTCTGCCATTTTTTCGGTACTACTAAGACTATTCGTTAATGGTAAACCCGCTTCGCAGACACTCAGCGCAGCAGGACATGAACTGAAACCTCATAAGATATTGCGAGAGTCAGACTGAAAATTATCTCAATACTCAAGCGGGTTTGGCAACTGAATAAATCACCAAACCTTTCGCATTTCTGGTCGTGGCAGGCGTATTGCCCTGCAAACATCAGGCCTGGCAACGAATCGCACGGCCAAATGACGCCAAATCAACCCATGACACACCACCAGAAAGGCAAAGCGTATTACCGGTGCACAAGTAAAGAAAACGACCGACGCTCAAATCGGTACTCCTTGTATGCTAAATACACCCGCACGTCAAATTTCTGAAACATGTCCAGTGCAAAAACAACGGCTTTTCATGCATAAATTAATCGCTCGAGACCAGTCTGGGCGTGATAAAAACCACCAACTCGCGCCGCTCATCCTCTTTACCGTCATGGCGAAATAAATATCCAAGCCAGGGGATATCGCCTAACAACGGCACGCTGTCCGCCGCAGATTTATTTTTATGCGAAAAAATCCCACCCAGCGCGATTGTCTCTCCGCTTTTTACCTCGACCTGCGTTTCAATTTCCTGCTTATCGATAGCCAGTACTTCGCCATCCGCCTGCTGTAACACCTGCCCGGGGACATTCTGGCTGATATGCAACTTTAGTCTAATTCGCCCTTTTTGCAGCACGGTTGGCGTCACCTCCATTCCCAGTACGGCTTCTTTGAACTCAACGGACGTGGCTCCGCTTTCCCCGCTGGAGACCTGATAAGGGATCTCGCTGCCCTGCTTAATACTGGCAGGTTGCAGGTGAGAAGCCAGTAATCGTGGGCTGGCGATGATATCAAGCTGCTGTTTTTGCTCCAGTGCAGACAGCTCCAGTTCCAGTAGACGACCATTGATACGACCAATGTTAAACCCCACACGCGACGTCGCTGCGGGCACAGAGAGATCGCTGGTCATTGTAGTGACGCCGCCCACCGTCCCCGCTTGCGTGGCATCGGCGAGCGACCATTTCACGCCCAACTCGTGTAGGCTTTTTTCGTTAATCGTCACAATGTGTGCCGCCAGTTCGACCTGTTCAACCGGCAAGTCCATCTGTGCCACCCACGTTTCCAGCGCCATCAGCGCAGGTTTGTTATCACGAAGCAGCAGTCGGTTCGTGCGTTTATCTACCGTCATACTGCCTTTGGCGCTCAGCAGTTTCTCACCCGCTTTTGCCAGATCGGCGGCGTCAGCGTACTGCAAAACAATGCTGCGATGTTCCAGCGGGAGACTGGCCTGCCGCCGCGCCTGCTCGCTCTCCAGGCGTGCCACATTTTCATTCTGCCAGCCTACCGAATGCACATGCAGGATGCTCCCCTCCTGGCGCAACACCAGTCCGGCGCTTTTCACCACCGTCTGGAATGCCTGCTTCCACGGGACATCCGTCAGATGCAACGACATCACGCCGCTGACATCGGGCGAAATCACCAGATTTTTTCCTTCCTGCTCAGCCATCGCCTGTAATACCTGAACCACGGGAACATCATCCACCACCAGCGTCACGTTTGGCGCTTTTCCCGCCAGCACGCTGGGGATGACGACCATCAGCACCACGGCTATCCATCGCTTCATGCCCTTCTCCTTGTCGTTGCCACTGCCAGCGTGACGGCTCACAGTCTTTACCCATCTCAATAGTTATGCTTTGTGCCGAGATATGAGAAACCGTCCATCCCCCCTTCAGCGCCTCATGCAGTTCGATCCGCCGCCATGTATTTTTACCATCCTGAACCAGGCCAATCAGGCGCGCTCCCCGGCTTACCGCACCTTGATAACGCCACGTCGACAGCTCAGTGGTATGGCAACGATCCTCCGGCGGCAGGAAAGGATCGCGCATCCCGGTCAGTATCAGCAGGCTAATCCCTACCAACAGTCCACGCTTAACCGTCATTCAGGCGCTCCAGCTGCAGTGTAAGCATCAGCTCGGCATTCTCCAGGTGAAGAGAAAAACCGTTGACCTGCATCCCCCGTTCCGCCAGCCGGACAAACAATGCTGGAACAGCATCCCAGGCGGGCTTCAGCGTCATCTCCCCGCCCTGTGCAGAAGGCTGCCAGTGAGTCAGGCGTGAAAGCGGAGTCTGAAAATCCAGAGCGGAAAAAGGCATCGTATTCTCGTCATTAGCCCAAAGTGTGGGGTCAGCCGGTGTAACCAGTTGGTACAGATTCCGCCATTGCGCCTGGTTCGCCGCATGTTGCTGCCGCAGTTCCTCCCGTTGTACGTTCCATTCTTGCCGTAGCGGATAAAGCAGGCACAACATGACCATCAGCGCCATGGTGACACTCCAGCCGCCCCAGCAGACGATTCGACAACGCGGCGACAAGGCCAGCCAACGATCACAGAGTACGTTCATGCATTACGCTCCGCGTCAGACGATAGTGAAATTGCCAACGTCCCAACGCATCCTTCTGAGTTTCGCCGGGGTCGCCTAAGCGAAAAAAGGACTGTTTGCGTAATTGCGTTTCCAGCGTATTGAGGGCGCTAAAGTTCTGCGCCATTCCGCTCAGTTCCAGCACTTCATGTTGCCAGGTCAGGGTTGTCAGCCACACCTGTTCGGGCAGTAAATTTGCCAGTCCTTCGAGCATCGGTTGCCAGCTTCGCGTCTGATCTCGCTGCGTTTTACGCAGCTGTCGCTGTTGCCATTGTTGCTGGCGCAGGAGTAAATGCGGTTTTTAGGCCACAAGCGTCTCGCCCCGCATTTTCTCCGCAGCTATCTTCACCGTTTTTGCCCGGTTGTCTTCGATGACGATAGCGTAATAGCTCAGTGCACAGCCAACGATCAACAGCAGCGATCCGCTAAATAAAACAGCCCAAAACCGCAGGCAGGCGCGCCGCTGTGACTGACGCCAGGGGAGAAGGTTGATGGTCGCTATCATCAGTCTGTTCCCCCCATTGCCAGCCCAAGCGCAATAGTAAAGATATGACTTTCAGGCGGAATGGGCGGCTGACGAACAGACACCACGCTTAAGGGGTCAAAACGGCCTGGCCCGCACAACGCAATCTCTTCCGGGGAAAGCGATAATGTTGCAGCAAGATCGTCGATAGCGTGACTGTCGCCCACCGGTTTACGCCCCCACGCATAACGAGTCGCCCACAACCACTGCGCGTCATCGCGCCAGGCCAGACACTGCTGATGCGCCGATAAGTACGGTATAAAGCGCTGTAACGCGCTGGCATCCGGCGTAATGGCGGTTATCTGTACTTTCAGCGTTTGCATCAGCGTCAGGAGGGTCGACACCTCTTTGCTTTGCGCGGCGGTCACGTTAAAGGCCGGACTTAAGGTGTCTTCGCTATAATCGAATTGCAGCGCATCTGGGTCCATATCCAGCTCACGCGCCATCGAGCCAGACAACCATGCCGTTTGTTCTGGCTCACGCAGCGTCATGACTGGGCGGGGGATCTTTTTTTGTAACGTCCTGTGGGCGGGAAAGGACAGATGAATGTGGTGTCTGCGAGGAAGTTCACGACTCCACGGCAATAACACCTTGCTGAGCTGTTCAGGTGCGCGAATGTGCCCGTCGACAATCGTCTGGTTCGCCAGCGGCAACCGCCACCAGCGCTGTAGAAACCAACCGGAGGCGTCGCGAACGACGGCCACAGCCAGCACTTCATGTTGCTGAATATGCAGACCAATTTGCCAGATATTGAAAGCCATTGCTGATGATCTCCTTATCACCCGTTGCTCTAACGGGTATATCAATGCGTCTGGCTTGCCTTTATACTACCGCGCGTTTGTTTATAAACTGCCCAAATGCCACTAAATGGGAAATCTCCAGTGAAGTTCGTAAAGTATTTATTAATCCTTGCAGTATGTTGCATCCTGCTGGGAGCAGGCTCGATTTATGGCCTCTATCGCTATATTGAGCCGCAATTACCTGACGTCGCGACGTTAAAAGATGTGCGTTTGCAGATCCCGATGCAGGTTTACAGCGCTGACGGCGAACTGATCGCGCAATATGGCGAGAAACGTCGTATTCCGGTCACGCTGGATCAGATGCCGCCGGAAATGGTCAAAGCCTTTATCGCCACCGAAGACAGCCGCTTTTATGAGCACCACGGCGTTGACCCGGTGGGGATCTTCCGTGCGGCCAGCGTTGCGCTGTTCTCCGGGCACGCGTCGCAAGGGGCGAGTACCATCACCCAACAGTTGGCGAGAAACTTCTTCCTCAGCCCGGAACGCACGCTGATGCGTAAGATCAAAGAGGTCTTCCTCGCGATCCGCATCGAGCAACTGCTGAGTAAAGATGAGATCCTCGAGCTTTATCTGAATAAGATCTACCTGGGGTATCGCGCCTATGGCGTTGGTGCCGCAGCACAAGTCTATTTCGGTAAGACGGTCGACCAGCTCAGCTTAAGCGAGATGGCAGTCATCGCCGGTCTGCCAAAAGCACCGTCAACCTTCAACCCGCTCTATTCAATGGACCGGGCTACCGCGCGACGTAACGTAGTGCTGTCGCGTATGTTGAGCGAAAACTACATCACGCAGGCCCAGTACGATCAGGCACGCAGCGAAGCTATTGACGCCAACTATCACGCGCCGGAAATTGCCTTCTCTGCGCCGTATCTGTCTGAAATGGTGCGCCAGGAAATGTATAGCCGTTATGGTGAAAAAGCCTATGAAGACGGGTATCGCATCACCACCACCATTACGCGTAAAGTCCAACAGGCGGCTCAGCAGGCGGTCCGTAATAACGTCATGGATTACGACATGCGCCACGGCTACCGTGGCCCGTCAAACGTGCTATGGAAAGTGGGCGAAAGCGCCTGGGACACCAAGAAAATCACCGACTCACTAAAAGCGCTGCCGACCTACGGACCGCTGCTGCCGGCGGTGGTCACCAACGCAAATCCACAGGAAGCGACCGCCACGCTGGCGGACGGCACATCGGTGGCGCTGCGTATGGAAGGCATGCGCTGGGCGCGTCCTTACCGCTCCGATACCCAACAGGGCCCGACGCCGCGAAAAGTGACCGATGTTGTCCAGACGGGTCAGCAAATCTGGGTCCGCCAGGTCGGTGACGCCTGGTGGCTGGCACAGGTTCCTGACGTCAACTCCGCGTTGGTCTCCATCAATCCGCAAAACGGCGCGGTAATGGCGCTGGTTGGTGGCTTTGATTTCAACCAGAGCAAGTTTAACCGTGCTACCCAGGCGTTACGTCAGGTCGGTTCGAATATCAAACCGTTCCTCTACACCGCGGCAATGGATAAAGGCCTGACGCTGGCCAGTATGCTGAATGACGTCCCGATTTCCCGCTGGGATGCGGGCGCAGGTTCTGACTGGCAGCCGAAAAACTCACCGCCGCAATATGCCGGCCCTATCCGCTTACGTCAGGGGCTGGGTCAGTCGAAGAACGTGGTGATGGTCCGCGCCATGCGCGCGATGGGCGTAGATTACGCAGCAGAGTATCTGCAACGTTTTGGCTTCCCGGCGCAAAATATTGTTCATACCGAGTCGCTGGCGCTGGGTTCCGCCTCGTTCACCCCGCTGCAGGTTGCCCGCGGCTACGCGGTGATGGCCAACGGTGGTTTCCTGGTTGATCCGTACTTCATCAGCAAGATTGAAACCGATCAGGGCGGTGTTATCTTCGAAGCGAAGCCCAAAATTGCCTGTCCGGAGTGTGATATTCCGGTGATTTATGGCGACACCCAGAAATCTAACGTGCTGGAAAACAGTAACGTTGAAGACGTTGCCATTTCTCAGGAACAGCAGAATGCCGCGGTGCCAATGCCGCAACTTGAGCAGGCGAATCAGGCGCTGGTCGCGCAAAGCGGGACCCAGGAATACGCCCCGCATGTGATCAACACGCCGCTGGCGTTCCTGATTAAAAGCGCGCTGAACACCAATATCTTTGGTGAGCCAGGCTGGATGGGTACCGGCTGGCGTGCAGGTCGTGATTTACAGCGTCGAGATATCGGCGGTAAAACCGGGACCACCAACAGCTCGAAAGATGCCTGGTTCTCCGGCTACGGCCCAGGGGTCGTGACCTCGGTATGGATTGGTTTTGATGACCATCGCCGTAACCTTGGACACTCTACGGCCTCGGGTGCGATCAAAGATCAGATCTCCGGCTATGAAGGGGGGGCGAAGAGTGCCCAGCCAGCGTGGGATGCCTATATGAAGAGTGTGTTAGAGGGCGTACCAGAGCAGCCGCTGACGCCACCGCCAGGTATCGTAACGGTCAATATCGATCGCAGCACCGGTCAACTGGCGAGCGGCGGCAACAGTCGCGAAGAGTATTTTATTGAAGGGACTCAGCCCACACAGCAGGCGGTACATGAAGTGGGGACCACCATTATTGATAATGGTGAGGCTCACGAACTGTTCTGATCTATTGCCGGATGGCGCTTCGCTTATCCGGCCTACTTAACGCAACATGGTAGGCCGGATAAGACGCCTCTGGCGTCACCTTCCGGCGCTATACGCTACAGTCGTCCCTGCCCTTTCAGCCATTCACGCACCAGAAACAGCGCGCTTACATTACGCGCTTCGTGAAAGTCCGGGTCTTCTAACAAATCCATCAAATGTGCCAGCGGCCAGCGCACCTGCGGCAACGGCTCGGGTTCATCACCTTCCAGCGATTCAGGATACAGGTCCTCGGCCACGACGATGTTCATCTTGCTGGAGAAATAGGACGGTGCCATGCTGAGTTTTTTCAAAAACGTCAGGTCATTTGCCCCATACCCGACCTCTTCTTTCAGCTCCCGATTCGCCGCTTCAAACACGCTTTCACCGGGATCGATTAACCCTTTGGAAAAACCAAGCTCATAAGATTCGGTCCCGACCGCGTATTCGCGGATGAGAATCAGATGGTCATCAACAATCGGCACAATCATTACCGCTTCGCGCGTGGACGGACGCATACGTTCGTAGACGCGGCGTACGCCGTTGCTGAACTCAAGGTCAACACTTTCGACTTTAAACAGCCGGGATTGTGCGACGGTTTCCACTTTCAGAATCGTGGGTTTTTGTAATGATTTGCTCATCGTGAGAGTCTTTGCCGTGAAATCTGGGGTCATTGTGCGATATACCGCACGGTTTCGGCAATGTGAATTGCCGTTTATTTACATTTATGTAACGTACTAAAAGTTAATTCCCATTTCAAATTAAAAGTCAATAGGTTGAAATAACTCCAGGAATTTGCTGATATGCCGTTTTTGGTGATTTTGCTATGATTCGCATTTACTGGGCTGTACTTTAAAGATGCTCAAGTTCAACTCCACGCTTGCCGATAGCCAACGACAGAATCACGATTATTTTCCAGGGTGCGACTGACCACGCCTGACAGACTAAGTAAGATGGGGAAAGCATGAGCACCATTCTGATTTTTTTAGCTACTTTGCTGGCCTGCTCGTTACTTGCAGGGTGGCGACTCAGATCAAAATCCAGGCGGCAAAAACTGCCCTGGAGTAACGTTTTCTCAGACGCCAATAAGCGTAAACTGACGCCCGAAGAGCGCAGCGCAGTCGAAAACTACCTGGAAAACCTGAGTCAAAATCAGCAGATACCTGGCCCAACAGGCGCCAGCGCCGCCCCTGTATCGCTCACACTGAATGCCCAAAGTAATAGCGTCATCGTGCTGACCCATTCGATTACGCGCTACGGTATCACCACGGACGATCCCAATAAGTGGCGTTATTATCTGGATTCCGTCGAAGTGCATTTGCCTCCCTTCTGGGAACAATACATCAATGACGAAAATAGCGTTGAGCTGATCCACACAAATACGCTACCGCTGGTGATCTCGTTAAACGGTCATACGCTGCAAGAGTACATGCAGGAAGCGCGTGGCTATGCGCTACAGCATACTGCATCGACGCAGGCCTCTATTCGTGGTGAAGAAAGCGAGCAAATTGAGCTGCTAAATATTCGCCAGGAAACACATGAAGAGTATGCGCTGAGCCGCCCGGCAGGACTCCGCGAGGCGTTGCTGATTGCCGCATCTTTCCTGTTGTTCTTCTTTTGCCTAATCGTGCCGGATGGCTTTGTACCGTGGCTGGCCGGTGGTGCCGTATTGCTGCTGGCTGCGGGCCTGTGGGGACTGTTCGCCCCGCCGTCTAAAACTGCCCTGCGGGAGATCCATTGCCTGCGCGGAACCCCGCGTCGTTGGGGGCTGTTTGGCGAAAACGACCAGGAACATATTAATAATATCTCACTGGGTATTATCGATCTGATTTATCCGCCTCACTGGCAGCCCTACATTGCGCAAGATCTCGGGCAACAAACGGATATCGATATTTATCTCGATCGCCATGTTGTCCGCCAGGGGCGTTTTTTATCCTTGCATGACGAAGTGAAAAACTTCCCCTTGCAGCACTGGCTACGCAGCGCTGTTATCGCAGGAGGATCGTTGCTGGTCCTGCTGATGCTGCTGTTCTGGATCCCGCTGGATATGCCGATAAAATTCACGCTGTCCTGGATGAAAGGCGCGCAAACTATCGAGGCCACCAGCGTTAAGCAGCTCGAAAACGCCGGGGTTCGCGTCGGCGATACCCTGCATCTGAGCGGTACGGGAATGTGCAACATTCACACATCCGGAAGCTGGAACGCACAGCCCACCACGCCTTTTCTACCTTTCGATTGCTCACAGATTATCTGGAATGATGCACGCGCGCTGCCGCTGCCCGAGTCCGATTTGGTGAATAAAGCGACGGCACTCACGCAGGCCGTCAGCCGCCAACTACACCCCAAACCCGATGATGATTCCCGTGTCAGCGCATCGTTACGATCGGCCATTCAGAAATCCGGTATGGTATTACTGGATGACTTTGGTGAGATTGTCCTGAAGACTGCCGACCTGTGCGCCGCCGAAGATGAATGTGTGCGCCTGAAAAATGCGCTGGTCAATCTGGGTAACAGTAAAGACTGGACCGCGCTGGTGAAGCGGGCCAACGCAGGTAAGCTGGATGGTGTAAACGTGTTGCTGCGCCCGGTCAGCGCCGAGTCGCTGGATAACCTGGTCAATACCTCCACTGCGCCGTTTATTGCACGTGAGACCGCCCGCGCCGCTCAGGCACTGAACAGCCCTGCGCCTGGCGGCTTCCTGATTATCAGTGACGAAGGCAGCGATCTGGTCGATCAGCCCTGGCCTGCCACATCGTTGTATGACTATCCGCCTCAGGAGCAGTGGAACGCCTTCCAGCGTCTGGCGCAGATGCTCATGCAGACACCATTCCGCGCGGAAGGGATCGTCACCAATGTCACGACCGATGCCAATGGAACCCAGCACATCGGGCTGCACCGTATCCCGGATCGTTCAGGCCTGTGGCGTTACCTCGGCACCACCTTGCTGATGTTTTCCATGCTGGGTTGTGCGCTCTATAACGGCATTCAGGCGTTCAGACGCTACCAGCGCCACCGCTCACGCATCGCAGAAATTCAGGGATACTACGAAAGTTGCCTGAATCCCACGCTGATTGACGATCCGGAAAGCCTCATTCGATAACACGCCCGCGCGACAGGATATGCTACCCTGTCGCGCATCTGTTTTCCTTTGGGAGTTCCTATGCATATTGATATCGCCTGGCAGGACGTCGACACCGTGTTGCTGGATATGGACGGCACACTGCTCGATCTGGCGTTCGATAACTATTTCTGGCAAAAACTGGTGCCGGAAACGTATGGCGCGCAGCAGGGGATCTCTCCCGAGGAAGCCCAGAACTATATTCGCCAGCAATATCACGCCGTGCAACATACGCTAAACTGGTACTGCCTGGATTACTGGAGCGAACGCCTGGGTCTGGATATTTGTGCCATGACGACAGCCCAAGGGCCACGCGCCGTGCTGCGCGAAGATACTGTCCCCTTTCTTGATGCCTTAAAGGCCTGCGGCAAGCGCCGTATTTTGCTGACCAACGCGCATCCACATAACCTGGCGGTGAAGCTGGAGCATACCGGTCTGGCCTCACACCTTGATTTATTACTTTCCACCCATACATTTGGTTATCCCAAAGAGGATCAGCGGTTATGGCACGCTGTAGCTGAAGAAACGGGAATGCGTGCTGAGAAAACGCTGTTTATTGACGACAGCGAAGCCATTCTCGACGCCGCTGCTCAATTCGGCATTCGTTACTGCCTCGGCGTGACCAATCCCGATTCAGGTATTGCGGAAAAACAGTATGCACGCCATCCGTCACTGAATGACTACCGCCGACTGATCCCCTCACTGATGTGAAGGAGATGCCATGAAAGAGAAGCCCCCTGTTGACGTCAGGCTGGATAAATGGCTGTGGGCTGCGCGTTTTTATAAAACGCGTGCGATAGCTCGCGAAATGGTTGAAGGCGGTAAGGTGCATTACAACGGGCAGCGCAGTAAGCCGAGCAAGATTGTCGAGCTGAATGCCACCCTCACCTTGCGCCAGGGAAATGACGAGCGGACGGTGATTATTAAGGCCATTACCGAACAGCGTCGCCCGGCAACGGAAGCCGTTACGCTGTACGAAGAAACCGCGCAAAGCGTGGAAAAGCGCGAAAAAATAGCGCTGGCGCGTAAACTTAACGCGTTGACCATGCCGCACCCGGACAGGCGACCGGACAAAAAAGAGCGCCGCGACCTGTTACGATTTAAACACGGCGACAGTGAATGACTGTCACCCGCAAGAGAGATGATTATGCCGCAACATGACCAATTACATCGTTATCTGTTTGAAAACTTTGCCGTGCGCGGCGAGCTGGTAACCGTTTCACAAACCCTGCAACAGATCCTCGAAAACCATACTTACCCACAGCCGGTTAAAACCGTGCTGGCCGAGCTGCTGGTCGCCACCAGCCTGCTGACCGCTACGCTAAAGTTTGCCGGTGATATCACCGTACAGCTCCAGGGCGATGGCCCGCTGAGCCTGGCGGTGATTAACGGTAACAACAAGCAGCAGATGCGCGGTGTCGCGCGCATTCAGGGCGATATCCCTGAAGATGCAGATCTGAAAACGCTGGTCGGTAACGGCTATCTGGTGATCACCATTACACCGGAAGAAGGTGAACGCTATCAGGGCGTGGTGGGTCTGGAAGGTGACACGCTGGCCGCCTGTCTGGAAGATTACTTCCTGCGTTCAGAACAGCTGCCAACGCGTCTGTTTATCCGCACTGGCGACGTCGATGGCAAGCCAGCAGCAGGCGGTATGCTGTTGCAGGTGATGCCAGCACAAGACGCGCAGGCCGATGATTTTACCCACCTCGCCACGCTGACGGAAACCATTAAAGCCGAAGAGCTGCTGACGCTGCCAGCGAATGATGTGCTGTGGCGTTTGTATCACGAAGAAGAGGTGACTCTGTACGATCCGCAGGACGTGGTGTTCAAATGCACCTGTTCACGTGAGCGTTGTGCAGATGCGCTAAGAACCCTGCCGGACGAAGAAGTGGACAGCATTCTGGCTGAAGAAGGCGAGATCGATATGAATTGCGATTACTGCGCGAGCCACTATCTGTTTAACGCGATGGATATTGCTGAGATCCGCAACAACGCATCCCCTGCTGACCCACAAGTGCATTAAGTTCATAGCCCGGCAGACAGTCCATTCTGCCGGGCTACTTGTTCCAGCGTTTACTCAGCGTAGTAGTTAATCTCTAACCGTTTCCCATCGAGAGTGATATCCCGCCAGATTCTGGGGGCTGTAGTCAGCCTGTGATTTTCCACCGCCTGCAAAAGCGTCGCTTTCGTGAATCCTTCAGGTAACTGGGCTGCACCGAGCAAAGACCATTGCTTTTCCTTCATGCCAAAGATCAGACTTTCTCCCTCGCCAAAAGCATAAAGCACCTGCTCCGGCTGACCATCTGCGTTAAGATCCTGATTCACTAACACGCATGCATCCTGCTCAACACAGGAGCTAATACGGTAGCTTTGCTGTTTTACAAACCGCCAGAATGCGTCATCGGGTTTTTTGCTACCCGGCGCAATCATCACCATCGGTGCCAGTTGCGTTGTGGTCAGTTCCCGCATGGGATCGAGGTTCCCGCGTAGAATGGCGTTTAAATCACGTCTGCGCTTACTGTCCTTAGTGAAAGCGTCATCTTTTTGTAACGCCTCCAACGCAGCACGCCCCGGTTTTCCGCTATTACGCAACATGTACAGGCTGACCTGATCCGGTGAAATTTGGCCACTATGATAACGGGCCATATGGCTGTTGACGCTAATACGCCAGACATCAATGACCGGCGACGTCAGCAGAATCAACAGTCCCAGAGACAGTAACGAAACACCGAGGATGACTTTGCTCTGAATTTCCAGTGGATTGTGTCCACGGCGCATAATGCTCGCCATGTAGCCGAATGACCAAACCAGCAGCACTGCGATGATCAGCGCACCATGCAGACGCTCAGGCGTCCAGCCATACTGATTGACGCGGACCCAGAGCGCCCAGCTGGCTATCAACATATAAACTGGGGCGACGAGAAGTGAGGTGTTAATCAGATAACGTAATGCCCCTGGATAGGGTAAGTCGCGTTTTTGCGGCTCGCGCACAACGACCATCAATAGCAGGAGCAGCAACGTCAGCGTCGACATCAGCCCCGCCGCAGACACCCGTTGCGAAATCGCCTCCAGACCGGTAAAGGGTAATGTCAGCATAAACATCAGCGCTAACAACGCGACCAGAGGCAGCAGACCCGTGGCGATCAACGTCAGAAGCTTTTGTACCGCCGTCACCAGGCGTGACTGCGTACGTGCCAGAATCACCGCCAGCGCGGTAATAAGGCCAAACGTTACATAACCAAACCAGTCGGTCTCAAAGAATAGCGTGTTAAAAAAGGGAATACCGACCAGCTTAAACATCTCGCTCCACAGCAAGAGGACCATCCAGAACAGGCCGTTGGCGACAAAGACGATCAGCAATGTCAGAACATTCAGCCATATCTGGCTGTAAAACTGCGGATAGCGCGCCTGGTCGGTACGCGTATGGAGTTGGTACTGGATCCAGGGTAACGCCAGCATAGCCATGAGAAAGAGGCGCCAACCGTAGACAAAGAAAATCTCATTCTCATTCCACCGGTTCCCTCCTGCAACGTGCCCCTTCAACCAGATGCTCATCGCCAGTACGACGCAGAAGATCACCGCCATCCAGCACCACAGCGCGCGCTGTTTAAACGAGACCACAGAAAGCAGAATCGCCGACGTCAGCGCTATCGTTACAGGCATTCCATAGAACAGCCAGCTACTGTTATGGGGGATGAGGTAAGTCATCAGCAGGTAACACACTACGCCTTGCAGCAGACCAATAAACATCATGCCCCAGCGGGTCGTACGTGAAAGCTCAACACTGTCCATGTCGTAATCCAGAATGAAGGGAAAAGATCATTATCGCATCAACATCACAATTATTGGCACTTACCGGTGTCTTTCAGCCCCTCACAACGCGACGTGAATCGATATTTCATATGTTTGAGTTACGTTATTTTCCTACATGAATGCGATTACACTCACAAGATCCCCGCCAAATATACTCTCCATTAACGTTTTAGGAACATTTTCCACAACAAAAAAGGGTTTCCTGCCATAATATCCGCCTATTTGCGACAGGAGTCGCAGCGTATTCAGTTATCTGTGATTTTGCCGGATGCGTAAATCTATGAGCCTTGTCGCGGTTAACAATCCCTAAAAAACCTTACTATTCCAGGTAATACATATTGGCTAAGGAGCAGTGAAATGCGTGTGAACAACAGTTTAACCCCGCAAGATCTCGAGGCTTATGGTATCAATGACGTTCAGGATATCGTTTACAATCCCAGCTACGACCTGCTGTACCAGGAAGAGCTTGATCCAAATCTGGAAGGCTACGAGCGCGGAGTGTTAACTAATCTGGGCGCCGTTGCTGTTGATACCGGTATCTTTACCGGGCGTTCACCAAAGGATAAGTACATTGTCCGTGACGACACCACGCGAGATACGCTCTGGTGGTCCGACAAGGGTAAAGGTAAGAACGACAACAAACCGCTTTCCCAGGAAACCTGGCAGCACCTGAAAGGATTAGTCACCCAGCAACTCTCAGGCAAACGCCTGTTTATCGTTGATGCATTCTGCGGCGCGAACGCCGATACCCGCCTTTCAGTGCGCTTTATTACCGAAGTCGCCTGGCAGGCACATTTCGTTAAAAACATGTTTATCCGCCCAAGCGATGAAGAACTGCTTGATTTCAAACCTGATTTTATCGTGATGAACGGTGCGAAATGCACCAACCCGCAGTGGAAAGAACAGGGGCTCAACTCTGAGAACTTCGTGGCTTTCAACCTGACTGAACGTATTCAGTTAATTGGCGGGACCTGGTACGGCGGAGAGATGAAAAAAGGCATGTTCTCCGTGATGAATTACCTGCTGCCGCTGAAAGGCATTGCCTCCATGCACTGCTCGGCAAACGTCGGTGAAAAAGGTGATGTGGCGGTGTTCTTTGGCCTGTCCGGTACCGGTAAAACCACGCTGTCTACCGACCCGAAACGTCGCCTGATTGGCGATGATGAGCACGGCTGGGACGACGACGGTGTGTTCAACTTCGAGGGCGGCTGCTACGCGAAGACCATCAAGCTGTCTAAAGATGCAGAACCAGAAATCTACAATGCGATTCGCCGCGATGCGCTGCTGGAAAACGTCACCGTACGTGAAGATGGCTCTATCGACTTCGATGACGGTTCTAAAACCGAGAATACCCGCGTTTCCTACCCGATTTATCACATCGATAATATCGTTAAACCAGTGTCAAAAGCGGGCCATGCCACCAAGGTTATCTTCCTGACCGCCGATGCGTTTGGCGTTCTGCCACCGGTATCCCGCCTGACCGCAGATCAAACCCAGTACCACTTCCTGTCTGGCTTCACCGCCAAACTGGCTGGAACCGAGCGCGGCGTGACTGAACCGACCCCAACATTCTCTGCCTGTTTCGGTGCGGCCTTCCTGTCACTGCACCCGACGCAGTACGCAGAAGTGCTGGTGAAACGCATGCAGGCTGCTGGCGCACAGGCCTATCTGGTTAACACCGGCTGGAACGGTACTGGCAAACGTATCTCGATTAAAGATACCCGCGCCATTATCGATGCCATCCTGAACGGTTCTCTGGATGACGCAGAAACGTTCCGTCTGCCGATGTTTGACCTGGCGATCCCAACCGAACTGCCGGGCGTAGACACACGTATTCTCGATCCGCGTAATACCTACGCGTCACCAGAACAGTGGCAGGAAAAAGCCAATGCGCTGGCGAAACTGTTTATCGAAAACTTCGAGAAGTATACCGATACCCCAGCGGGTGCCGCGTTAGTCAGCGCCGGTCCGAAGCTGTAATTTTTGATTCGTTATATAGCCCCTTATCTGAGAGGATAAGGGGCTTTTTATTGTATTTACTCTTTTAACATGTACTCTGTACACCTATAATTTGTACTATTAGCCCCATGCGCAGGAAGCGCCATGTTCACATTTATTGAGCTACAGGGATTTAGTAAACGCCGTCCGTTACTTTTACCTGACGATGAGTTTCGTGCCTTTCAAGAGGCGCTTATTGAAAACCCTGAGGCAGGGGATACTATCGCTGGTACGGGGGGATTCAGAAAAATTCGCTGGAGTCGCTCTGGTATGGGTAAGCGCAGCGGTATTCGGGTTATCTATTACAACGTGACGCGTAAAGGTCGAATCTATCTGGCTTTGCTCTATCCTAAGAATGAACAGGATGATTTAACCAAAGAGCAAAAAAGAGTTTTAATGCACTTATCCGATATGCTGATTTAATTATGAGAATTTTAATCATCAGGACACCGCGATCCGGTGTGGTGAGGCCAAAATGAAAGACGAATTATTTGCCGATTTGCTGGCCAGTGCAGAAGAAATGGTACGTATAGAGAAAGGTGAAGAAACACCTAAACCTGAACATGTGCATACTTTTAGCGAAATTGATGTTAAAGCCATCCGCGAAGCAACAGGGTTACGCCAACAGGATTTTGCCATAGCGGTTGGTGTGAGTTATGACCTGGTTAAAAGCTGGGAAACGAAACGACGCCAACCCACTGGAGCACCAAGAAAACTGCTTTTATTAATTCAAAAAAACCCATTTATAATTAATCAATTAAAAGCAATTTAAGCCAGAGGTTTTACTGTTTACCCCATAAACAGAGGGAGGCTTTCGCCTCCCTTTTTTACGCGTCTTTGGTTGTTCCCGGCACACGGGAGACAGGAACAGGAAGCCAGGCGCGAATCGACAGCCCACCGCGTTCGCTGGTGCCGATTTCCAGCATGCCGTTATGGTTATCGATGATGCGCTGCACGATCGCCAGGCCCAGACCGGTACCGCTGGTACTGCGGGCACTGTCGCCGCGTACAAACGGCTGGAACAGATGCTTACGCTGCTCCGGCTTGATGCCCGGACCATCATCCTCGACCTGGAACCAGGCGCGATGTGGCTCTGTGCCACTGCTAACCTTAATCCAGCCATTACCATAGCGGGCAGCATTGACCACCATATTGGCGACCGCGCGTTTGATCGACAGCGGATGCATCTTCACCTGAATGAGGCCAGGCTGCAGCGCGGTATCAATCTCACGTTCATAACCGCTTTCTGCCGCAACGACTTCTCCTAACACCGCGTTCAGATCCGCCATCTCCATCGGCATCTCCTGCCCGGTGCGCAGATAGTCGATAAACTGTTCGATAATGGCGTTACACTCTTCGATGTCCTTATTGATGGACTCCGCAAGGTAGCCGTCTTCTTCCCCCATCATCTCGGTCGCCAGGCGGATACGCGTCAGCGGCGTACGTAAATCATGGCTCACCCCGGCCATCAGCAACGTTCGGTCATCGGCCAGCTGCTTCACGCCCGCCGCCATATGGTTGAAGGCTCGGGTCACCGAGCGCACCTCAGAGGCACCATATTCGCGCAGTGGCGGCGGAATAATGCCTTTACCCACCTGTAACGCCGCATGTTCCAGATCCACCAACGGCCGGTTCTGGATACGAATAAACAGCCATGCACCACCGATTGCCAGCAGCATGATCGCCAGCGTATAGCGGAACAGCGGCGAGAAATCGCCCTGATGAATTTCAGTGAGAGGAACGCGAACCCAGATATTCGGAGACAGCCAGGTTTTCAGCCACACGACCGGCGAGCTTTTGTTGACCTCAACGCGAACTTCCGTCGGGCCGCCCAGCTGCTGCGCCATCTGATGACTTAAGAATTCATAGTGCTGCGCCCAACGCAACCCCGCTTCTTCAGCGGCTTCGTTGGAATAGAGGGAAATCCCCAGCTCACGGTAAATTTCCCGGCGGAATGCGGGAGGCACGACCAGTTGCGTGCCGTCCTCCAGCTGCAGTTTATCGGTCATCAGCATACGGACTTCGTAAGCCAGGACCTTATTAAACTGCTGGAGGCTCGGCAGGATCGCGAAGTTCAGCACCACCAGATAAGTCGTCACCAGGCTGGCGAACAGCAAGGTGACGATGAGCAATAACGTGCGAGCAAACGAACTTCGTGGCGAGAAGCGCATTCGCCTCATGCTTTAGAACCGTCCGGGACAAAGACGTAGCCCAGACCCCATACGGTCTGAATATAACGTGGATGTGCCGGATCTTCTTCCACCATACGACGCAGACGGGAAATCTGCACGTCAATAGAACGTTCCATCGCGGAGTACTCGCGACCACGGGCCAGGTTCATCAGCTTATCGCGGGACAACGGCTCACGCGGGTGACTGACCAACGCTTTCAGCACGGCAAATTCACCGCTGGTCAGCGGCATAGGTTCATCTTCACGGAACATCTCACGGGTGCCGAGGTTCAGTTTGAACTTACCAAAAGCGATAACCGCTTCTTCCTGAGACGGCGCGCCCGGCAGTTCATTTGCCTGACGACGCAGTACGGCACGAATACGCGCCAACAGTTCGCGCGGGTTAAACGGTTTCGGGATATAGTCGTCAGCGCCGATTTCCAGCCCAACGATACGGTCAACCTCTTCCCCCTTCGCCGTCACCATGATGATCGGCATTGGGTTGCTCTGGCTACGCAGGCGGCGGCAAATCGACAGACCATCTTCACCTGGCAGCATCAAATCCAGTACCATAAGGTGGAAGGATTCACGGGTCAGCAGACGATCCATCTGCTCAGCGTTTGCGACGCTTCGAACCTGGAAGCCCTGCTCGGTCAGATAACGTTCCAGTAGCGCGCGCAGGCGCATGTCGTCATCGACCACCAGAATCTTATAGTTCTCTTGCATTGTTATTACTCCCAAAGGTTCGCAACAATTGTAAGTGTGTATTCTTAAGAAAGCTCACCTGAGTAACCAGCAAATTCTGGTATGAATTCCAGGCTAAATTGTTACAAAGCATATTAAACAGCAGCTTAAGTATACAATGTTTCTCGTAATACATTATTTATTCTGTTGATATGCTCACGTAATACCAATTGTGCGCATCATCACAGAATCAAGGTAAAACAATAAGATGAAAACGCCCCTGATAACCCGTGAAGGGTATGAAAAACTCAAACAAGAGCTGAATTACCCCTGGCGTGAAGAGCGCCCGGAAGTCACCAAGAAAGTGACCTGGGCCGCCAGTCTGGGTGACCGCAGCGAAAACGCTGACTACCAGTATAATAAAAAGCGCCTGCGCGAGATCGACAGACGCGTCCGTTATTTGACCAAGTGCATGGAGAATCTAAAAATTGTCGATTACTCCCCTCAGCAGGAAGGAAAAGTGTTCTTTGGCGCATGGGTTGAGATTGAAAATGATGACGGCGACATCCGCAAATTTCGCATTGTCGGCTACGATGAAATCTTTGGCCGTAAGGATTACATCTCTATCGACTCACCGATGGCGCGCGCTCTTCTCAAAAAAGAGGTCGGCGATCTCGCGGTAGTGAACACCCCTGGCGGAGAAGCAAGCTGGTACGTGAATGAGATTGAGTACGTTAAATAAGACGGAACAATCCGAAGCCCCTGCTGATGGCTGGCATTTTTGCCAGTCAATCCGTATAACTATCCCCTGATTTTTATCCTAAAGACGAAGCTATCCATGATGAATGATTCTTTCTGCCGCATTATCGCAAGTGAAATTCAGGCTCGTGCTGAACAGGTAGAAGCTGCCGTTCGCCTGCTTGATGAAGGGAACACCGTGCCGTTTATCGCACGTTATCGTAAGGAAATCACCGGCGGTCTGGATGACACGCAGCTGCGTAATCTGGAGACCCGTCTGGGATATCTGCGGGAACTGGAAGACCGCCGTCAGGCGATCCTCAAATCTATCGACGAGCAAGGCAAACTGACCGACGATCTGGCCAAAGCGATCAACGGCACGTTAAGTAAGACCGAACTCGAAGACCTCTACCTGCCATACAAACCTAAACGCCGCACCCGTGGGCAAATCGCCATTGAAGCGGGTCTTGAGCCGCTGGCCGACCTGCTGTGGAACGATCCCTCTCACGACCCAGAAACCGAAGCAGCCAAATACATCAATGCCGAAAACGGCGTGGCGGATACCAAAGCGGCTCTCGACGGCGCGCGCTACATTCTGATGGAGCGTTTTGCCGAAGACGCCGCGCTGCTGGCAAAAGTCCGTGATTACCTGTGGAAGAACGCCCATCTGGTTTCCATCGTAGTGAGCGGGAAAGAAGAGGAAGGTGCCAAATTCCGCGACTACTTCGATCACCACGAACCTATTTCCACCGTTCCTTCTCACCGAGCACTGGCGATGTTCCGCGGGCGTAACGAAGGCGTGCTGCAGCTTTCTCTGAATGCTGACCCGCAGTTCGATGAGCCGCCAAAAGAGAGCCACGGCGAGCAGATTATCCGCGATCATCTGGGTCTGCGCCTGAACAACGCGCCGGCGGACAGCTGGCGTAAAGGCGTTGTCAGCTGGACATGGCGCATCAAAGTGCTGATGCACCTCGAAACCGAACTGATGGGCACCGTGCGCGAACGTGCGGAAGATGAGGCCATTAACGTCTTTGCCCGCAACCTGCACGACCTGCTGATGGCCGCTCCGGCCGGGTTGCGTGCCACTATGGGTCTCGATCCTGGTCTGCGTACCGGCGTGAAGGTCGCGGTTGTTGACGGGACCGGCAAGCTGGTGGCGACCGACACCATTTATCCGCATACCGGACAGGCAGCCAAAGCCGCCGTTGCGGTGGCCGCGCTGTGCGAAAAATACAACGTTGAGCTGGTGGCGATTGGCAACGGTACCGCATCGCGTGAGACCGAACGCTTCTTCCTCGACGTGCAGAAACAGTTCCCGAAAGTGACCGCGCAAAAAGTGATAGTCAGCGAAGCCGGGGCCTCGGTGTACTCTGCTTCTGAACTGGCGGCACTGGAGTTCCCGGATCTCGACGTTTCCCTGCGCGGTGCGGTGTCTATTGCCCGCCGTCTGCAGGATCCGCTGGCCGAGCTGGTGAAAATCGACCCGAAATCGATCGGTGTCGGCCAGTACCAGCACGACGTTAGCCAGACCCAGCTTGCCCGTAAATTGGATGCGGTAGTCGAGGACTGCGTAAACGCCGTCGGCGTTGATCTGAATACCGCCTCCGTTCCGCTGTTGACTCGCGTAGCCGGTTTAACCCGCATGATGGCGCAGAACATTGTTGCCTGGCGTGATGAGAACGGTCAGTTCCAGAACCGTCAACAGTTGCTAAAAGTCAGCCGTCTGGGGCCTAAAGCCTTTGAGCAGTGCGCGGGCTTCCTGCGCATTAACCACGGCGATAACCCGCTGGATGCCTCAACCGTTCACCCGGAAGCCTATCCGATAGTGGAACGCATTCTGGCCGCCACCGAGCAGTCGCTGCGCGACCTGATGGGCAACAGCACCGAATTGCGTAACCTGAAAGCAGCCGACTTTACCGACGAGCGCTTCGGGGTGCCGACCGTAACCGACATCATCAAAGAGCTGGAAAAACCGGGTCGTGACCCGCGTCCTGAGTTCAAAACCGCACAGTTTGCTGACGGCGTAGAAACCATGAACGATCTGCTGCCGGGCATGATTCTGGAAGGCGCAGTCACCAACGTCACCAACTTTGGTGCGTTTGTCGATATCGGCGTTCATCAGGACGGTCTGGTGCATATCTCCTCGTTATCGAACAAATTCGTTGAAGACCCGCACACCGTGGTAAAAGCCGGCGACATTGTGAAGGTGAAAGTGCTGGAGGTTGATCTACCGCGTAAGCGTATCGCCCTGACCATGCGTCTGGACGAACAGCCGGGTGAAACCAATGCCCGTCGCGGCGGCGGTGGCAACAACGAGCGCACACAGGGTAACCGCCCAGCGCCTAAAGCCGCAAAACCCCGTGGTCGTGAAGCGCAGTCAGCCGGTAACAGTGCGATGATGGATGCACTGGCGGCGGCAATGGGTAAAAAGCGCTAGTGTGACGCG
>NZ_SZWV01000079.1:85242-94321 GCF_005280945.1 Citrobacter sp. wls718 | reverse complement strand
CCGGATGGCGGTGTAAACACCTTAGCCGGCCAACTTGTCGTTATTAATTTGTAGGCCGGATAAGACGCGCGAGCGTTGCCATCCGGCCTATTTAATATATTTATCGCTTTCCGTCACAATATATTTATCACTTTATTAACAGCTGAAACCTTAATTAAACATTAATAAATTCCAATAGTTTCTCCCTCGAATCATTCATGTCAGACCTGAATAAATGTTGAGCCATATCAAAATTGACTCAAATTATTCGCCAATCCAACATTCCGTCACATTTATTCTATTGATGATAGAAACCATTCTCATTATCATTGTTTTGTTGATTATTTACTCTTTCCTTCGTTGGCTAATCATCTGGTCTCATGCCGCCTTTCGCCCCATGAGGTAATCATCCAGTTAGCGAGATATAAGTAGGTCCCTATGCAATTCACTCCAGACACTGCTTGGAAAATTACCGGTTTTTCTCGTGATATCAGCCCGGCGTACCGGCAGAAGCTCTTGTCGCTCGGCATGCTGCCAGGCTCATCGTTCAATGTGGTTCGCGTCGCCCCATTAGGCGATCCTATCCATATTGAAACACGCCGAGTCAGCCTGGTGTTGCGGAAAAAAGATCTGGCGTTATTAGAAGTGGAAGCGGTGTCCTGTTAATACAGTGAGTCTATAAAAATGAAAAAACTAACCATTGGTTTAATTGGTAATCCTAATTCCGGCAAGACAACATTATTCAATCAGCTTACCGGCGCGCGTCAGCGTGTGGGTAACTGGGCTGGCGTTACCGTTGAGCGCAAAGAAGGTCATTTCTCGACAACTGACCATCAGGTTACGCTGGTGGATTTACCCGGCACCTATTCTTTGACGACCATCTCATCGCAGACCTCCCTCGATGAGCAAATTGCCTGTCACTATATCTTAAGCGGCGACGCTGACCTGCTGATCAACGTGGTTGATGCCTCAAACCTCGAGCGTAACCTCTACCTGACGCTGCAACTGCTTGAACTGGGGATCCCCTGCATCGTCGCGCTGAACATGCTGGACATTGCTGAGAAGCAGCAAATCCGGATTGATATCGATGCCCTTTCCGCCCGTCTGGGCTGCCCGGTGGTGCCGCTGGTCTCAACCCGTGGTCGCGGGATTGAAGCACTGAAGCTGGCTATCGATCGCTACAAAGAAAACGACACCGTCGAGCTGGTACATTATGCCCAACCGCTGCTGCGTGAAGCCGAGTCTCTGGCTGACGCGATGGCCAAAGAGATGCCGCAGCAACAACGTCGCTGGCTCGGCCTGCAGATGCTGGAAGGCGATATCTACAGCCGCGCCTACGCGGGTGATGCGGCACAAAATCTGGATGCCGCGCTGACTCGCCTGAGTGAAACAATGGACGATCCGGCGCTGCATATTGCTGATGCACGTTACCAGTGCATTGCCGCCATCTGCGATACCGTCAGCAACACCCTGACCGCAGAGCCAAGCCGCTTCACCACCGCGGTCGATAAGGTCGTACTTAACCGCTTCCTCGGCCTGCCAGTATTTCTGTTCGTAATGTACCTGATGTTCCTGCTCGCCATTAACATCGGTGGCGCGCTGCAGCCGCTGTTTGACGTCGGTTCCGTGGCACTCTTTATCCATGGTATTCAGTGGATTGGCTACACCCTGCACTTCCCGGACTGGTTAACCATCTTCCTGGCGCAGGGTCTTGGCGGCGGGATTAACACCGTGCTGCCGCTGGTGCCGCAAATCGGCATGATGTACCTGTTCCTCTCGTTCCTCGAAGACTCCGGCTATATGGCGCGTGCTGCGTTTGTGATGGACCGTTTGATGCAGGCTCTGGGATTACCGGGTAAATCGTTTGTCCCGCTAATTGTCGGCTTCGGCTGTAACGTCCCTTCCGTGATGGGCGCACGCACGCTGGATGCACCGCGTGAACGTCTGATGACCATCATGATGGCGCCGTTTATGTCCTGCGGTGCGCGTCTGGCGATTTTCGCCGTGTTTGCTGCGGCGTTCTTTGGCCAGAACGGCGCGCTGGCCGTCTTCTCACTGTACGTACTGGGTATCGTTATGGCGGTACTGACCGGCCTGATGCTCAAGCACACCATTATGCGTGGCGAAGCCACACCGTTCGTGATGGAGCTGCCGGTTTACCATGTACCGCACGTGAAAAGCCTGGTCATTCAGACCTGGCAGCGCCTGAAAGGCTTTGTCCTGCGCGCCGGTAAAGTCATCATCATCGTCAGTATTTTCCTCAGCGCGTTTAACAGCTTCTCCCTGAGCGGAAAAATCGTCGATAACATCAACGACTCGGCGCTGGCGTCCGTCAGTCGCGTAATCACCCCTATCTTCAAACCGATTGGCGTACACGAAGATAACTGGCAGGCCACCGTGGGTCTGTTCACCGGGGCCATGGCAAAAGAAGTGGTTGTCGGTACGCTGAATACGCTCTATACCGCTGAAAATATTCAGGAAGAAGAGTTCAACCCGGCCGAGTTCAACCTCGGTGACGAGTTGGCAGGTGCGCTGGGTGAAACCTGGCAAAGTCTGAAAGACACCTTCAGCCTGAGCGTGCTGGCTAACCCTATCGAAGCCAGCAAAGGCGACGGTGAGATGGCAACCGGCGCAATGGGCGTGATGGGTGCGAAGTTCGGCAGCGCCGCCGCCGCGTACAGTTACCTGATTTTCGTGCTGCTGTATGTCCCGTGCATTTCGGTAATGGGCGCTATTGCTCGTGAATCCAGCCGTGGCTGGATGGGCTTCTCCATTCTGTGGGGACTGAACATCGCCTACTCTCTGTCGACGCTGTTTTACCAGACGGTCAGCTACAAAGAGCATCCGACCTACAGTCTGGTGTGCATTTTAACCGTCATTCTGTTTAACATCGTGCTGCTGGGAATGCTGCGCCGCGCACGCAGTCGGGTAGATATCGAACTGCTGGCGACCAATAAGACGCCAGGTTCCTGCTGTGCCAGCACCACCGGCGATTGCCACTAGGCGGTGAATGATGGCATCGCTTATTCAGGTACGTGATTTACTGGCTCTGCGGGGGCGTATGGAGGCAACACAAATCAGCCATACGCTGCACACCCCGCAGCCGATGATTGACGCCATGCTGAATCAGTTAGAACAGATGGGTAAAGCAGTACGTATTCAGGAAGATGCCGACGGGTGTCTTTCTGGAAGCTGCAAGAGTTGCCCTGAAGGGAAAGCCTGTCTGCGCGAGTGGTGGGCATTGCGCTAACCTGTTGCAATAGGCCGGATGGCGCTACGCTTATCCGGCCTACGAATAGCCCCCAATCCCCGAGCGGGATACGGCGCTAGATCTGCTGCTTCAACGCCACCAGCGCGGCACAGAACTCAGCAGGATGCGAAATAAACGGCGCATGTGCCGCTTTGGCGAATATCAACGACTCACTCTGCGGCCACATTGCATCCAGCATCGGCACGACTTTACGCGGCACCAGACCATCGAGATAGCCGTACAAACGCAGGAACGGCATGTCCAGGGCGCAGAGCGGCTCACGCAGGTCGACCGTTTTCAGGATCTCCAGCCCACCATTCAGCACCGCCACATCCGGCATCGGTAACGCCAGCACAGTTTTCTTCAGCGCTCGCGCATCCTGACGCGCCGTCTCCGTCCCCATCGTTTGCAGTGCCAGGAAACGCTCCACCGTCCGCTGGAAGTCTTCGCTAAGCTGCTGCTGGAAGCCCGCCAGCACTTCGGGCTTAATACCAGGCCACTCATCGCGTGCGCTAAAGCATGGCGAAGAGGCGACGGTAACCAGCGCCTGCACGCGCTCAGGATGGGTCAACGCCACCTGACTCGCCACCAATCCGCCCAGACTCCAGCCCAGCCAGATGGCTTTCTCCGGAGCCTGTTGCAAAACGCACTCCGCCATTTCTTCCAGCGGCATCGCACCAAAACCCTGACTGCGCCCAAATCCCGGTAAATCAACCAGGTGCAGCGTAAAATGCGAGCTTAATTCCTCACTTATGCAATGCCAGACTTCCGCATTCAGTCCCCATCCGTGCAGCAGCACAAGATGGCAATTTCCCGAACCCCGGGTCTGCCACCAGATGTCATTCATCAGTTACTGTTCTCTTTTGACCAACAAGGATGAACCTATGCTAACAGTACCAGGATTGTGCTGGCTATGCCGAATGCCGTTAATGCTCGGGCACTGGGGAATGTGTTCCGTTTGCACGCGTGCGACGTGTCAACATGTCTGCCTGTGCCCACAGTGCGGGCTGCCCGCCGCCCACCCCGATATTCCCTGCGGACGCTGCCTGCAAAAGCCGCCGCCGTGGCAGCGACTGATCGCGGTCAGTGACTACGTGCCGCCGCTGAGCGGGCTTATCCACCAGCTGAAGTTTTCCCGGCGTAGTGACATCGCCCCCGCACTGTCGCGCTTGATGTTGCTGGAGGTATTGCAGGCTCGCCGTACCCGTGGCCTTCCCCTGCCGGATCGGCTGATTAGCGTTCCACTCTGGCAACGCCGCCATTGGCGCAGGGGATTTAATCAAAGTGACTTACTGTGTCGCTCACTGGCACGCTGGCTGGGCTGCGACTGGGACGGTCAGGCCATCACACGAACTCGCCCCACCGCCACACAGCACCATCTCAGCGCCCGATTACGCAAACGCAACCTGAAAAATGCGTTTCGCCTTGAATTGCCGGTGCAGGGACTCCATATGGTTGTTGTGGATGATGTCGTCACTACCGGAAGTACCGTCGCGGAGATCGCGCAGCTGCTTTTACGCAACGGCGCGGCGACTGTCCAGGTATGGTGCCTGTGTCGAACCTTGTAGAGCCTCGATGATGGGCGTATTATAACCAAGTAAAATAGTCAACTATTAGGCCATTACTATGATCCATATTTCCGATGCTGCACAAGCGCACTTTGCCAAACTGTTGGCAAATCAGGAAGAAGGGACACAAATTCGCGTATTTGTGATTAATCCCGGCACGCCTAACGCTGAATGCGGCGTTTCTTATTGCCCGCCGGACGCCGTGGAAGCAACCGACACCGCCATTAAATTTGACCTGCTGACCGCTTACGTTGATGAACTGAGCGCACCGTACCTGGAAGAGGCAGAAATTGATTTTGTTACCGACCAGTTAGGCTCCCAGCTGACCCTGAAAGCACCTAATGCGAAAATGCGTAAAGTGTCTGATGACGCACCGCTGATGGAACGCGTGGAGTACATGCTGCAGTCACAGATTAACCCACAGCTGGCTGGCCACGGTGGCCGTGTCTCCTTGATGGAAATCACCGACGAAGGCTACGCAATTCTGCAATTTGGTGGCGGCTGTAACGGCTGTTCAATGGTCGATGTCACACTGAAAGAAGGCATCGAGAAGCAGCTGCTGGCTGAATTCCCGGAGCTGAAAGGCGTTCGCGATTTGACCGAACACCAGCGCGGCGAGCACTCTTACTACTAGCTCCCGAACCTGTAGAGTATCCGTAGGCCCGATAAGACGCATCAGCGTCGTCATCGGGCATTGATGCCGGATGGCAGCGTAAACGCGTTATCCGGCCTACACCCCTGCATTTCTCCGCATATGTCCTGCAATAATCCCCCTATAATTTGACCTGCCTCTCATAATTTAAATTTTGCCTGCCCAGGTGATTTTCAATCACTACATGTTACCCGTATCATTATCGCACGCACCTGGAACACTCATAACAGCCAGCTAAACTACGTAGTTTTGAAGGCAATCAGCATTGGTGCCGTAATAACTCTGTTCCCGGTCGGGACAATCAGAATTTGTCATCTAAACACTGACGTTACCCATAACAAAGTAAAGGCCAGGTAAATCATGCCATTAGTCATCGTTGCTATCGGTGTAATCTTGTTACTCCTCCTGATGATCCGTTTCAAAATGAACGGCTTCATCGCTCTCGTCCTGGTGGCGCTTGCTGTCGGATTGATGCAAGGGATGCCACTGGATAAAGTCATCGGTTCAATTAAAGCCGGCGTCGGCGGAACCCTTGGTAGCCTCGCCCTGATTATGGGTTTTGGCGCCATGTTGGGCAAAATGCTGGCAGACTGCGGCGGTGCGCAACGTATTGCCACCACGCTGATTGCTAAATTCGGCAAAAAGCACATCCAGTGGGCCGTGGTATTAACCGGCTTCACCGTGGGCTTTGCGCTGTTCTACGAAGTGGGCTTCGTGCTGATGCTGCCGCTGGTATTCACCATCGCTGCCGCCGCAAACATCCCGCTGCTGTATGTCGGTGTGCCAATGGCCGCTGCGCTGTCTGTGACCCACGGCTTCTTGCCGCCACACCCGGGTCCGACCGCAATTGCCACCATTTTCCACGCCGATATGGGTAAAACCCTGCTGTTTGGTACGATTCTGGCGATCCCGACCGTTATTCTGGCGGGTCCGGTGTATGCGCGTTTCCTGAAGGGCATTGATAAGCCAATCCCGGAAGGTCTGTACAGCGCAAAAACCTTCACTGAAGAAGAAATGCCAGGCTTTGGCGTCAGCGTCTGGACCTCTCTGGTTCCGGTCGTGCTGATGGCGATGCGTGCTATCGCGGAGATGATCCTGCCGAAAGGCCATGCCTTCCTGCCGGTTGCAGAGTTCCTCGGTGACCCGGTCATGGCAACGCTGATTGCCGTTCTGATTGCGATGTTCACCTTTGGTCTGAACCGTGGACGTTCGATGGATCAGATTAACGACACGCTGGTGTCCTCCATCAAGATCATCGCAATGATGCTGCTGATTATCGGCGGTGGCGGTGCGTTCAAACAGGTACTGGTGGATAGCGGCGTCGACAAATACATCGCCTCTATGATGCATGAAACCAACGTCTCTCCGCTGCTGATGGCATGGTCAATTGCCGCTGTACTGCGTATCGCACTGGGTTCTGCTACCGTGGCAGCCATCACCGCAGGTGGGATTGTGGCACCGCTGATTGCAACGACCGGCGTGAGCCCTGAGCTGATGGTTATTGCAGTCGGCTCCGGCTCCGTCATCTTCTCCCACGTGAACGATCCGGGCTTCTGGCTGTTCAAGGAATACTTCAACCTGACCATCGGCGAGACCATCAAGTCATGGTCAATGCTGGAAACCATTATTTCGGTATGCGGTCTGGTAGGATGCCTGCTGCTAAATATGGCTATCTGATGTAAAAAAGCCGGGATTTTCCCGGCTTTTTTTTACTTCTTCTTCGCGGCAGCTTTTCGCCGTTTGTCCAAATCCTTAATCAGCTTGTTCACCCCACCATCGGCAAACATCGCCTCAAGCGTCGTCGTCAGCTTACGCCGCCAGTTTTTGTACTGGTCGCTGGTCCCCGGAATATTGACCGGCTCAGCCATATCCAGCCAGTCCTCCGGCTGCAGGCCCAGTAGGGCGCTGTTGCTGTCGGCGATATAGCGCTGCATACCCCGGTTGAGGATCGGCGTCATCGACATCAACGACGCCTTGTGTCCGGCGCGTTTTGGCAGACAGCCGTATTTGTGCAGCGCATCCAACAGGCCCTGCTTCGCCAGTTCACGGTCCTGATACAACCCGCGCAGCACAACTTCATCCGGGTACAGCCCCAGCGTTTTACCGAGCGTCAGATCACCGCTGTCCCAATAGCCTTTAAGCGTAGGAAGGTCATGCGTCGCCGCGACTGCCATTGATTGTTCCGGGTACGCCTGCGGCGCGCGGAAGTTCTTCTCATGGTCATTCTCAAAATAGAGCACTTTGTAGGAATACACGCCGCTGTCACGCAGCTTGCTGACAATTTCTACCGGTACAGTACCCAGGTCTTCACCAATCACCATACAGTGATGACGTTGACTTTCCAGCGCCAGAATAGAAAGCAGGTCGTCGACCGGGTAATGCACGTAGGCGCCATGATCGGCGGTTTCGCCGTAGGGGATCCACCACAAACGCAGCATCGACATTACATGGTCAATACGCAGCGCCCCGCAGTTCTGCATATTGGCACGCAGCAGCTCGATAAACGGCTCGTAGGCGCGCGCGGTGATGATATGCGGATCCATCGGCGGCAGGCCCCAGTTCTGACCGAGCGGACCAAGAATATCCGGCGGTGCACCAACGGACGCTTTCAGGCAGTACAGCTCACGGTCACACCAGGTTTCCGCCCCACCTTCTGCTACGCCGACCGCCAGATCGCGGTACAACCCGATAGGCATTGCAAAGCCCTGACTGGTTTCCCAACAGGCAGCAAACTGGGTATACGCCAGCCACTGTAGCCAGAGGTAGAAATCCACTTCATCGCGGTGCTCTGCGCAGAACTGTTTCACCGCCGGTGAGTCCACCGTCCGGAAGTCTTCCGGCCACGCAGGCCAACCCCAGCGCGATTCATCTTCTTTCGCCTGATATGCATGCAGCGCGTCGAACGCCGCCTGCCAGTAAAGACTTTCACCTTCCTGAGCCACAAAACGACGGAATGCCGCCATCTGCTCATCATCACGCACAGAGAACCCTTTCCATGCCAGACGTAGCGCGGTCATCTTCAGCGTGGTCACGGTGGTGTAATCCACCCACTCGGCATCGCGGGCCTGTTGCAGGGCTTGCTGCGTGGCAGGCTTCTGCCACCAGCTCTGCGCCGCTTTGCTCAGACGGAAGTCCTCTACCGCATTCACATCAATGTAGATCACGTTCAGCCAACGGCGCGAAGACGGGCTATACGGGCTGGCGCTCTCAGGGTTCGCCGGATACAGCGCGTGGATCGGGTTGAGGCCAATAAACGCCCCGCCGCGTTTAGCCACTTCCGGCAGCATCGCCTTCAGATCGCCAAAATCACCAATCCCCCAATTGTTCTCTGAACGCAGGGTATAAAGCTGGACGCAGGCACCCCACAGCTTTTGCCCGGCCAGCAGCGCCTGCGGCTCATAGCAACGTTTTGGCGCGACGATGATGCGGCAATGGCTGCGTGCTTCGTCCTGAGTCAGGGTGAGCGTGTGATACCCCTCCGGCAACTTCGCCGGAAGGTGAAAAGATTTACCGCCAGTGACATGCCCTTTGTGCTGCACACCGTCTTCGGTGGTCAGCAGCCAGCTAAATTCACCACTCCCTTCAACCGCCAGCGGCATTTTTTTGCCGACGGTATACACCATCACGTTT
>NZ_SZWV01000079.1:75466-85205 GCF_005280945.1 Citrobacter sp. wls718 | reverse complement strand
CCGCCACTTTCGTGGCGGCGGTAGTACGATGCATGGCGTCAAGCAAACGCCGTTTGGTATCGGCGCCAATAGACTGCGGTTTACCGTGGGCATTAATGTAATTGGGGCTGATCCCCGCCGCCAGCGCGGCATTATCCAGACGTTTGCCTTCCATCGCGGTTCCTTATTAGCGTTTTGCCTGCCAGATACGAGCCTGATAATCGCGGATGGAGCGATCCGAGCTGAACATGCCACAGCGTGCGGTATTCAGGATCGCCGCCCGGGTCCAGGCCTCCTGGTCACGGTACAACACATCAACCTGCTTCTGGGCTTCAACGTAGGCGGCGAAGTCGGCCATCACCAGATACGGGTCACCGCCCTGCTTACCGATGCTGTGCAACATCTGATCAAAGGCGTGTTTATCACCGTTGCTGTATTTGCCGCTTTCCAGCTCTTTCAGTACCGCATCCAGCACTTTGTCTTTCTTGCGCCATTTCACCGGGTCATAGCCTTTCGCCTTCAGCGCCTTCACATCTTCCACGGTGTGGCCAAAGATAAAGATGTTTTCATCACCCACTTTCTCGGCGATTTCGACGTTAGCCCCGTCCAGCGTGCCCACCGTTAACGCTCCGTTCAGCGCCAGCTTCATGTTGCCGGTACCAGACGCTTCTTTGCCCGCCGTCGAGATCTGCTCAGAGATATCCGCCGCCGGGATCAGCATTTCCGCCGCTGAGACACAGTAATCCGGCAGGAATACCACCTTCAACTTGTCGCCGACGTGCGGATCGTTATTAATGGTTTCCGCCACTTTGTTGATAGCAAAGATGATGTTCTTCGCCAGGTAGTAACCCGGTGCCGCTTTCGCGCCAAACAGGAATACGCGCGGGACGCGATCTGCCTGCGGGTTCTCTCGAATTTCTTTGTACAACGCCAGAATATGCAGCAGATTCAGGTGCTGGCGTTTGTACTCATGCAGACGTTTGATCTGAATATCAAAGATGGCGTCGGTGGTTATCTCAATACCGGTACGCGCTTTAATAAACGCCACCAGGCGCTGTTTGTTCGCCAGCTTGATGTCGCGATACTGCTGACGGAACTTAGCGTCGTCGGCGTATTTTTCCAGGTTGATCAACTGGTCAAGATCGTTGGCCCACTCTTTCTTCAGCGATTTATCCAACAACGCAGCAAGTGCCGGGTTGCACTGTTTAATCCAGCGGCGCGGCGTAATACCGTTAGTCACGTTATGGAATTTGTTCGGCCACAGCTGGTGATATTCCGGGAACAAGTCTTTCACGACCAGATCAGAGTGCAGCGCCGCTACGCCGTTAACAGCAAAGCCGCTAACCACGCACAGGTTCGCCATGCGTACCTGCTTGTTGTGCACGACTGCCAGCTTCGCCCATACCGCATCGTCGCCAGGCCAGGTTTTATCCACCAACGTCTTAAAGCGGTCGTTAATCTCTTTGATGATTTGCATATGGCGCGGCAGCAGCGCTTTTATCAGTTTCTCATCCCAGCACTCCAGCGCTTCCGGCATCAGCGTATGGTTGGTATACGCGAACGTTTTGCTGGTAATCGCCCACGCGTCGTCCCAGCTCATCTGATGCTCGTCAATCAGCACGCGCAGCAGCTCAGGAATGGCGATGGTCGGGTGGGTGTCGTTCAGCTGAATGACTTCGAAATCAGCCAGTTGATGCAGCTTACGCCCTGCCAGGTGATGGCGGCGCAGAATATCGGCTACCGAACAAGCACACTGGAAGTACTGCTGCATCAGGCGCAGCTTCTTGCCCGCCGTGTGGTTATCGTTCGGGTAGAGCACTTTAGTCAGTTTTTCAGCGTCGATACCTTGCTGCTCTGCACGCAGGAAATCGCCGTCGTTGAATTTGGTCAGGTTAAACGGATGCGCGTGGCTGGCCTGCCACAGACGCAGCGGTTGCGCCACGCCGTTACGATAACCGAGCACCGGCAGATCCCAGGCCTGGCCGGTGATGATAAACCCGGGCGTCCAGTGACCTTCTTTGCTAACTTTGCCGCCAATACCGACCTGCACATCCAGCGCCTCGTTATGACGGAACCACGGATAGCTTCCGCGATGCCAGTCGTCCGGCGCTTCCATCTGTTGGCCATCAGCAAACGACTGACGGAACAGGCCGTACTGGTAATTCAGGCCGTAGCCCGTCGCGGATTGCCCCACCGTTGCCATTGAGTCGAGGAAGCAGGCCGCCAGGCGTCCCAGCCCACCGTTACCCAGCGCCGGGTCGGTTTCTTCTTCCAGCAGGTCGGTCAGATTGATGTCGTGCGCTTTCAGCTCATCGCTCACTCCCTGATACCAGCCCAGGTTTAGCAGGTTGTTGCCCGTCAGGCGACCGATCAAAAACTCCATCGAAATGTAGTTAACATGGCGCTGGTTTTTAGCGGGTTTCACCGCAGGCTGGGCGCTGAGCAATTCAGCCAACGCCCCACTCACGGCCTGCCACCACTGACGTGACGTCATTTCGTGAGCCGACAGTAAACCAAAGCGCTGCCACTGACGAGTCAGGGCCGCCTGAAAGAGATCTTTGTTGAAGGTTGGCTGTGACATAGAGGTTCCAGATCCTTTAGGTAATAAACAACGTTATCGCTAGTTTGCCAGGCTCAATGTTGACCTTCCTCATCCTGGTGAGGATTAGGGAGGGAGGAGGTGCGGGGATGAGCATAAAAATGTGATCGCCGCCACTTAAAGGAGAGGGTATTGCTCGTCGTTACGCAGAATACCCACATAAAATACCTGCCAATGCGACAGGTTTTTCGCATTAACCAAACGGGACTCAGCAGACAATATCAAATAGCGGGATACGGTTGAGAAAAAATATGTAAACAGAGAAACAGTTTCTAACCTGAAATACATATAGTGATTAAGATATTTCACACGAAAGTTTTAAGTCGATCGCGAATACCCATGACAACACTCCGGACAATACACGAGTCATAAAAAACGAGTGGGTATTTTCGCGACCATCAGAATAACGCCAAACCCAATCGCCACGGCCTTTGTGGCCCCTAAGAGCAATTATTGCAATAGATGTATAGAATTGTGACATAGTGCAAATTCAGACACACAAAAAACCCGCTTAGCTTGCATAAAATGACTTTCTGGCCGACCTTATAGCTATTAATTACGAAGCGCAAAAAAAATCATTTTCCCCATTTTCACACAGTGAAGTGACTAACATATGTTGATTCCGTCTAAATTAAGTCGTCCGGTTCGTCTCGACCATACGGTGGTTCGTGAGCGCCTGTTGGCTAAACTTTCCGGCGCGAACAATTTCAGGCTCGCCCTGGTAACAAGTCCTGCTGGTTATGGAAAAACGACGCTGGTTTCACAGTGGGCGGCGGGGAAAAATGAACTGGGCTGGTTCTCACTGGATGAGGGTGATAACCAGCAGGAACGCTTTGCCAGCTATTTGATTGCCGCTATTCAACAGGCGACCGGTGGACACTGTACGACCAGTGAAGCCATGGTACAAAAACGCCAGTACGCCAGCCTGACCTCACTGTTTGCTCAGCTCTTCATTGAACTGGCAGAATGGCATCGTCCGCTGTACCTGGTGGTGGATGATTATCACTTAATCTCTAATCCGGCCATCCACGAAGCCATGCGTTTTTTCCTGCGCCACCAACCTGAGAATCTCACGCTGGTGGTGCTGTCACGTAACTTACCGCAGCTGGGTATTGCCAACCTGCGGGTGCGCGATCAGCTATTGGAAATCGGCAGCCAACAGCTGGCCTTCAACCATCAGGAAGCGAAACAGTTCTTCGATCGACGTTTATCCTCCCCCATTGAAGCGGCGGAAAGCAGCCGCATGTGCGATGACGTCGCCGGGTGGGCTACCGCATTACAGTTGATCGCCCTTTCCGCACGCCAGAACAATCATTCCGCGCACCAGTCGGCACGACGCCTGGCCGGGATCAATGCCAGCCATTTATCAGATTATCTGGTCGATGAAGTGCTGGACAGCGTGGATCTCAGTACCCGCCACTTCCTGTTGAAAAGCGCCATATTACGCTCCATGAACGATGCGCTGATTGTCCGGGTGACCGGGGAAGAGAACGGCCAAATGCGACTGGAAGAGATTGAGCGTCAGGGACTATTCCTGCAGCGGATGGACGACATCGGCGAATGGTTTAGCTATCACCCGCTGTTTGGTAACTTCTTACGCCAGCGCTGTCAGTGGGAACTGGCGGCCGAACTCCCCGAGATCCATCGCGCCGCTGCAGAAAGCTGGATGGAGCAAGGTTTCCCCAGCGAAGCCATTCACCATGCGCTGGCGGCAGGCGACGCCCATATGCTGCGCGATATCCTGCTCAATCATGCGTGGGGGTTGTTTAACCACAGCGAGCTGGCGCTGCTGGAAGAGTCATTAAAAGCGCTGCCGTGGGAAAGCCTGCTGGAAAATCCACGTCTGGTGCTGCTACAGGCCTGGCTGATGCAGAGCCAGCACCGCTACAGTGAAGTGAACACCCTACTGGCGCGCGCTGAGCAGGAAATGAAAGGTGATATGGAGCCAACGCTGCATGCCGAATTTAATGCACTGCGTGCTCAGGTAGCGATTAACGACGGTAATCCTGACGAAGCTGAGCGTCTGGCAAAACTGGCGCTGGATGAGTTACCGATCGCCTGGTTCTACAGCCGTATCGTCGCCACCTCGGTGCACGGCGAAGTCCTGCACTGTAAGGGCGACCTGACGCGCTCGCTGTCATTAATGCAGCAAACGGAGCAAATGGCGCGTCATCATGACGTCTGGCATTACGCGTTGTGGAGTTTGATCCAACAAAGCGAAATTTTATTTGCCCAGGGCTTTTTGCAAGCCGCCTGGGAAACCCAGGAAAAAGCCTTCCAGTTGGTGAAAGAGCAACATCTGGAACAGCTGCCTATGCATGAATTCCTGGTACGCATCCGCGCGCAGCTCCTGTGGGCCTGGGCGCGGCTGGACGAATCCGAAGCGTCTGCCCGCAGCGGCATTGAACTGCTTTCCACCTTTCAGCCGCAGCAGCAGCTACAGTGTCTGGCACTGCTGGTACAGTGTTCGCTGGCGCGAGGCGATCTGGACAATGCCCGCAGCTTGCTCAACCGTCTGGAAAACCTGCTGGGCAACGGACATTATCACAGCGACTGGATCTCCAATGCCGATAAGGTCCGCGTGATTTACTGGCAAATGGTCGGTGACAAAAATTCGGCCGCCAACTGGCTGCGTCATACGCCGAAACCGGAGTTTGCCAACAACCACTTCCTGCAAGGTCAGTGGCGTAACATTGCCCGCGCGCAGATCCTGCTCGGTGAATTTGAACCGGCAGAAATTGTGCTGGAAGAACTCAATGAAAATGCGCGCAACCTGCGCCTGATGAGCGATCTCAACCGCAACCTGTTGTTGCTGAATCAGCTGTACTGGCAGGCTGGACGCAAAAATGATGCACAGCGCGTGTTACTTGATGCACTGCAGCTGGCGAATCGTACCGGGTTTATCAGCCATTTTGTGATTGAAGGCGAAGCGATGGCGCAGCAGTTACGCCAGCTAATCCAGCTTAATACGTTACCGGAACTCGATCAGCATCGCGCCCAGCGCATTCTGCGTGAAATTAACCAACATCACCGCCACAAATTCGCCCACTTTGATGAAGGGTTCGTGGAGCGTCTGCTGACCCATCCCGAAGTCCCGGAGCTTATCCGCACCAGTCCGCTGACCCAGCGCGAATGGCAGGTGTTAGGACTGATTTATTCCGGCTACAGCAACGAGCAAATCGCCGGTGAGCTGGCCGTTGCCGCGACGACCATCAAAACGCACATCCGCAATTTGTACCAAAAACTCGGCGTGGCTCACCGCCAGGACGCGGTACAGCATGCGCAAAAACTGTTGAAGATGATGGGGTACGGGGTGTAATTAGCCCGGAGGCGTTAACGCTTACCGGGCCTGTCGCTGGCTTAGCACAACTCCAGCTGAATATGGTGGTCGGCAATCACCTGCATCACGCCCGCAGGCGGCAGAGTGTCGGTATACACGGCGTCCACCATGCTGATGCTGCCCATATTCACCATTGCATTTCGACCAAACTTCGAATGATCCACCACCAGCATTACATGCCGTGAATTCTCAATAATGGCGCGTTTGGTGCGGACTTCGTGGTAATCAAATTCCAGCAATGAACCATCGCTGTCGATACCGCTGATCCCCAAAATACCGAAATCCAGACGAAATTGTGAAATAAAGTCGAGGGTGGCTTCGCCCATAATGCCGCCATCGCGGCTACGCAGTTCGCCCCCGGCCAGAATAATGCGGAAATCTTCTTTCACCATCAGCGTATTGGCCACGTTGAGGTTGTTGGTCACAATACGCAAGTTGCTATGGTTCAGCAGCGCGTGAGCGACGGCTTCCGGCGTGGTACCAATGTCAATAAACAACGTGGAGCCGTTCGGGATCTGCGTGGCGACCTTACGGGCAATGCGCTCTTTTTCTGCCGTCTGCGTGGCCTTACGATCATGCCAGGGGGTATTCACCGAGCTGGAGGGCAACGCCGCGCCGCCGTGGTGGCGCAAAATCATGTTCTGATCGGCCAGGTCGTTAAGGTCCCGGCGAATCGTTTGTGGGCTGACGGAGAAATGCTCCACCAACTCCTCAGTGCTGACGTATCCCTGTTTTTTTACCAGTTCAATGATCGCGTCATGTCGTTGTGTTTGTTTCATTATTGTTCCCTGGAATTTTGCCGGATGGCGCTAACGCTTATCCGGCCTACAGTTTGCTATCACAACACTCTCATTCAAGTTCGTTTTCGCACATTGAGCGTGTCTGCCAATGCCATAGCCAGACCAACGGCCAGGCCAGCCATATGTGCGCCGTTCGCCATCGACATACCAAACAGATCGAACCAACCGGCAATAATCCAAATCAAGGCAAAGAGAATCAAACCACGCTGCAGGAAAATACCGCTTTGCGGATCGCGTTCGCCGCGTAGCCACACATAGCCCATCAACGCATACACCACGCCAGACAACCCACCAAACCACGGGCCGCTGAATTTCTGCTGCACATAGCCGCTCAGCAGGGCGCTGATAACGGTAATAACGATCAGTTTTCCGCTGCCCAACCGCTTTTCTACCGCCCCGCCGAGATACCACCACCACAGCAGGTTGAAGAGGATGTGCATCAGCGAGAAGTGCATAAAAGCGTGGGTGAAATAACGCCAGAATTCAAATTTCAGCGAGGGATCGAACGGCCACGCTAACCACAGCATCACCGTTTGATCGCCCACCACATTCATGGCGATAAACACCAGCACACACGCGGCCATCACCACCCAGGTGACCGGTCCGGCGCGTTCGCGCAGCGTGGCAAGAAACGGAAAACGTTGATAGTGCAGGCCACTGTCGGTTTGGCCGGACTGCCAGCTGGCCGCCAGGTAACGCGGGTCGCCTGGGTTTTCCAGAAAACGCGCCAGCTCAGCACGCACGCGTTCAGCCTGGGACTCATCCGCCAGCCAGACATCCGTTTGACTATGTTGCTGAATCGTCAGGATAACGCCCTGTGTCGCCATATAATCAACAAAGGCCTGCGCCACGCGGGGGTTAGCAAAAGAGGTAATCATCAACATCGTTGCTGTCGCTTCATCCACACAAAAGAGGACAGTATATCGACACTACCCGTTTCAGGCTGCATCTTTGTTATATCCGCCATACTTCACTGTAGCGTCGGGCTTACGCACCAAACGTCACTTCCGCAGGAAAATGTCGATGCCAGGCATCGAATCCACCGTCGATGCTGTACACCGCATCGTACCCCTGCTGAAGCAGATATTGTGCCGCACCTTTACTGCTGTTGCCGTGGTAACACATCACCAGCACAACGGTATCAAAATCATGGTCACGCATAAAGGAACCCAGCGTGTCGTTAGTCAGGTGAAACGCCTGTGGCGCATGGCCCATGGCATAGCTTTGCGGATCGCGGATATCCACCAGCACCGCCGTTCCGTGCAGCAGCTTCTGATGGGCTTCTTCGACATTGATACATTCAAACTGATCCATGATGTTCTCTTATTATTTCTGTGCAGGTAACCAATATTACCTGGCAGTGTACGTCGCCTGCACAGGTAAACGCCATAATGTTATATGTATCACTGTAAATTGTTTATCCGATGTTACCAATGGCGCGATTCTTTGCTATTATGCTCGATAACGAACATTAATGAGCTATAACGAAAGTGCGAGAGGCCAGCATGGAAACCAAAGATCTGATTGTGATAGGTGGAGGCATCAACGGTGCCGGTATCGCGGCAGATGCCGCTGGACGCGGTTTATCCGTGCTGATGCTGGAAGCGCAGGATTTAGCCTGTGCAACCTCCTCCGCCAGCTCCAAACTCATCCACGGTGGTCTGCGCTACCTGGAACACTACGAATTCCGTCTGGTTAGCGAAGCGCTGGCTGAACGTGAAGTCCTGTTGAAGATGGCACCGCATATCGCCTTCCCGATGCGCTTTCGTCTGCCCCATCGCCCACACCTGCGTCCGGCCTGGATGATCCGTATTGGTCTGTTTATGTACGATCATCTGGGCAAACGCACCAGTTTACCGAGTTCCACTGGTTTGCGTTTTGGCGCAGATTCTGTGATGAAACCCGAGATTGTGCGCGGTTTCGAATATTCTGACTGTTGGGTAGACGATGCGCGACTGGTTTTGGCAAATGCCCAAATGGTTGTGCGTAAAGGCGGGGAAGTATTAACCCGTACTCGCGCCACCTCCGCTCGTCGTGAAAACGGTCTGTGGATTGTCGAAGCGGAAGATATCGATACCGGCAAGAAACACACCTGGCAGGCTCGCGGCCTGGTTAACGCCACCGGTCCGTGGGTGAAAGAGTTCTTCGACGACGGTATGCACCTGCCTTCACCTTACGGTATCCGCCTGATTAAAGGCAGCCACATTGTGGTGCCGCGCGTACACACCCAGAAACAGGCTTACATCCTGCAAAACGAAGATAAACGTATTGTGTTTGTCATTCCGTGGATGGATGAGTTCTCAATTATCGGCACCACCGACGTCGAATACAAAGGCGATCCTAAAGCAGTGAAAATTGACGACAGCGAAATCAATTATCTGCTGCAGGTCTACAACGCACACTTTAAGAAACAGCTGGGCCGCGAGGATATCGTCTGGACCTACTCGGGCGTACGCCCGCTGTGCGATGACGAGTCCGACTCGCCGCAGGCTATTACCCGCGATTATACGCTGGATATCCACGACGAAAACGGCAAAGCGCCGCTGCTGTCAGTCTTCGGCGGCAAGTTAACCACCTACCGTAAGCTGGCCGAGCACGCGATGGAAAAACTGTCGTCGTACTATCAGGGCATCGGTCCGGCATGGACCAAAGAGTGCATCCTGCCTGGCGGTGACATCGGCGGCGATCGCGAAGATTACGCGGCAAAACTGCGCCGTCGCTATCCGTTCCTGACCGAATCACTGGCGCGCCACTATTCGCGCACCTACGGCAGCAACACCGAGTGGATCATCGGCGAAGCAACCTCGCTTGCTGAGTTAGGCGAAGACTTCGGGCACGAGTTCTATGAGGCAGAGCTGAAGTATCTGGTCGATCACGAATGGGTACGCCGCGCCGACGATGCGCTGTGGCGCCGCACGAAAGAAGGCATGTGGCTGAACGCTGAGCAGCAGGCACGCATGACCCAGTGGCTGGCGGAGTATGTTGAAAAACACCAGCTGTCGCTGGCGTCCTGATAAAAAT